>JALWTH010000037.1 GCA_027082975.1 Paracoccaceae bacterium
GTGCTGGACGACTGCATGGGCGCGCGCACCGGCCAACCCTTCGACGACGGCGGCAGGCTGGCGGCGGGCGGGACCGTGGCCGAGGGCGTGCTGGAACGTTTCCTCGACGCGGCATACTTTCGCAAGATCCCACCCAAGTCCCTGGACCGGAACGACTTTTCCCACCTTCTCAAGTTCGTCGAGCCGCTTGCGCCCGCAGATGCAATGGCAACGCTGACCGGCGCGGTGGCCGCCGCGGTCAGCCAGGGGGCCGAACATTTCCCGTCGCCGGTGCGCCGGCTGCTGGTGGCCGGCGGCGGGCGCAGGAACCGGACGCTGATGACGATGATCGCCGCCGGGATCGGGGGCGAGGTTCAGCCCGTCGAAACCGTCGGCCTGGATGGCGACATGCTGGAAGCCCAGGCCTTTGCCCACCTGGCGGTGCGGGTTGCGCGCGGGATGGCGACCTCGTGCCCGGCGACGACCGGGGTGAGGGCGGCGATCGGCGGCGGCAGGATCAGCCAGCCCTCGGGGCGGTTCTGAGCTGCGCGCGCCCGCCGCGTCTCAGCCCCGCGCCACTTCCCGGGCCAGCGCGCAGAACCCTTCGATGGGCACCTGTTCGGCCCGGTCGGTGGGGCGCAGCCCGGCGGCGGCGATCCGGTCCTCGATATCCGGCCCCAGCCCCCTGAGCGCCGAGCGCAGCATCTTGCGGCGCTGGTTGAAGGCAAGCGCCACCACCCGCGACAGCACCTCGGGCGGGGCCGGGAAAAGCGGCTCGGGCAGGGCGCGAAGATGCACCACCGCCGAACGCACCTTTGGCGGCGGGGTAAAGGCTTCGGGCGGCAGTTCCATCACCAGGCGCGCCTCGCAGCGCCACTGGGCCAGGATCGCCAGGCGCCCGTAGGTCCTGGACCCGGGCCGCGCCACGATGCGCTGCGCCACCTCTTTCTGGAACATCAGCGTCAGGCTTTCCCAGAACGGCGGCCAGGCGGGCGGGGTCAGCCAGCGCACCAGCAGTTCGGTGCCGATGTTGTAGGGCAGGTTGGCCACCACCCGGATCGGCGGGCGCAGATGCGCCAGCGGGTCGATTTCAAGCGCATCCGCATTCAGCACCTCCAGCCGCCCCGGCCAGGCGGCGGCAATCTCGGCCAGCGCCGGCAGGCAGCGTTCGTCCTTTTCCACCGCCAGCACCCGGCGCGCGCCCTCGGCCAACAGCCCGCGCGTCAACCCGCCGGGCCCCGGACCCACCTCGAGCACGTCGCAGCCCGACAGGTCCCCCGCCATCCGGGCGATCTTGGCGGTCAGGTTCAGATCCAGCAGGAAATTCTGCCCCATCGACTTGCGCGCCCGCAGCCCGTGGGCGGCGATCACCTCGCGCAGCGGCGGCAGGGGGCCGGGGGCGCTCATGGCGCAGGCCCCGGGACCGCACGGGGGGCCCTCTGCCCACGCAGCCACGCAGGCCCGCGGGCGATCGCGTCCTTCATCTTGCGAAAAATACTCCCGCCGGAGGCATGAAATCTCATCCGCGCCGCCTCGTGCCCAGGTGATGCGCCAGGCGCAGCGCCGCCACCAGCGACGTGGCCCGCGCCAGCCCGCGCCCGGCAATGTCCAGCGCGGTGCCGTGGTCGGGCGAGGTGCGCACGAAGGGCAGCCCCAGCGTCACGTTCACCCCTTCGTCGAAACCGATGGTCTTGATCGGGATCAGCGCCTGGTCGTGATACATGGCGATCGCCGCGTCATAGCCGCGCCGGGCGCGGGCATGAAACATCGTGTCCGCCGGCAGCGGCCCGGCCAGGTCGAAGCCTTCCCCGCGCAGCCTGTCCAGCAGCGGCGCGATCATCGCGATCTCTTCGCCGCCCATCGCCCCGCCTTCGCCCGCGTGCGGGTTCAGCCCGGCCACCGCCAGCCGCGGCGCGTCAATCGCGAAATCGCGCAGCAGCGCGTCGCGGGTGATGCGGATCGTGGCTTCCAGCAGGGCCGGTGTCAGCGCGCCGGGAACCTCGGCCAGGGCGATGTGGATGGTGGTCGGAACCACCCGCAGCCCGTCGCAGGTCAGCATCATCACCACCCGGTCGACCCCCGCCAGATGGGCGAGAAACTCGGTATGGCCGGGAAAGCCGAAGCCCGCGCCTTCGTGCAGGGCCTGCTTGTTGATCGGGTTGGTGCACAGCGCCAGCGCGCGGCCGTCGCGCACCAGCGCCACCG
>JALWTH010000038.1 GCA_027082975.1 Paracoccaceae bacterium
CTCCGGCAGCCGGCGGCCCCGCGCTCCTGACCACCCGCGCGCCGATGCCCCCGGCCGGCCCGGCCGTCGCCGACGCGCCGCGCCTCGCGCAGCCCGACACCGAACAATTCGCCAACGAAGACGCCAACCCGCTCAAGGTCACCGCCGAAGAGCCGGTCTCCACCTTCTCGGTCGATGTGGACACCGCCAGCTGGTCGGTGATCCGCTCTTCGCTGATGGCCGGCTTCCTGCCGCCCAAAGAGGCGGTGCGCATCGAGGAGATGGTGAATTACTTCCCCTATGCCTACCCGGCGCCGGACGCCGACAGCCCGGACCCGTTCCGCCCCACCGTCACCGTCATGGGCACGCCGTGGAATGCGGATACCGAGCTGGTCCACATCGCCATCCAGGGCGAAATGCCGGCGCTCGAGGACCGCCCGCCACTCAACCTCGTGTTCCTGATCGACACGTCCGGCTCCATGGACAGCGCTGACAAGCTGGGCCTGCTCAAGCAGAGCTTCCGGCTGATGCTGAGCCAGCTTCGCCCCGAGGACGAGGTGGCCATCGTCACCTATGCGGGCAGCGCCGGCGAGGTGCTGGCGCCGACCCCCGCGGGCGAGCGCTCGACCATCCTCGCCGCGCTGGAGCGGCTCGAGGCCGGCGGCTCCACCGCGGGCCAGGCGGGGCTGCAGCAGGCCTACGAGGTGGCCGAGCGCATGAGCGCCGAGGGCGAGGTGAGCCGGGTGCTGCTGGCCACCGACGGGGATTTCAATGTCGGCCTGTCGGACCCCGAGGCGCTCAAGGATTACATCGCCGACAAGCGCGAGAGCGGCGTCTATCTCAGCGTGCTGGGCTTTGGCCGGGGCAATCTGGACGACGCCACCATGCAGGCGCTCGCCCAGAACGGCAACGGCCAGGCGGCCTATATCGACACCCTGTCCGAAGCGCAGAAAGTGCTGGTGGACCAGCTTACCGGCGCGCTTTTCCCCATTGCAAATGACGTGAAAGTGCAAGTCGAGTTCAACCCGGCCCGGATCGCCGAATACCGACTGATCGGCTACGAGACCCGCGCACTTGCGCGCGAGGATTTCAACAACGACCGGGTGGATGCCGGCGAGATCGGCGCCGGCCATCAGGTGACCGCGATCTACGAGGTGACGCCGGTGGGCTCGCCCGCGGTGATGACCGATGCGCTGCGCTATCAGGGCGCGCCGGCGGCGAGTGGCGAAAGCGACGAGATCGGCTTCCTCAAGCTGCGCTACAAGCGGCCGGGTGAGGATCGCTCCAGGCTCATCGCCCAGCCGATCCTGCCCGGCATGGGCGAGGCGGGCGACGACCAGCTCTTTGCCGCCGCCATCGCCGGCTTCGGCCAGCTTCTGCGCGGCGACGACAAGTATCTCGCCGGCTGGAGCTTCGCCGACGCGATCCGGCTCGCCAATGCGCACAAGGGCGAGGACGCCTATGGCTACCGCGCCGAGGCGGTGAAGCTGATGCGCCTGGCCGAGACGCTTTCGCAATAGGCCACCGCCCCTTTCAGCACCAAGGCCTTTTCAGCACCCGCGCGTCCGCCCCCGTGGCGGGCGCGATTTTTCGCAGAAAAATCGGGGCGTTGCGCCCGGGCTCAGGAGGCACTCAGCATCCGATACAGTTCGTCCTTCAGAGCCGCGCGCCTCTTGCGCAGTTCTTCCTCGTGAAACTGATCCATCGGCTCGACGCGCGTTTCGGCCCGGTGCACCTGTCGGTTCACCTCGTGATATTCCTCGAACAGCTTTGCGAAATGGGCGTCGCTTTCCTTCAGCGCCGTCATCTTCGCGGCATGTTCGGGGAATTCCTCGTGCAGCTCATGCGGGGTGTTGCTCATGCGCTTCTCTCTCCTGTCTCTCCTGCCTGACCGTGCCGATAGGCTATACCGGCCGCGCTTGTGCGCCTTGACCGGGATCAAGTTTCCGGCTCAGCGCTGACTTTCCCGCCAGTCCGGGTGGATCCAGGGGGCGCGTTCCTCGCGCGGCAGGGGCGGGCGGGAGGTCCAGGCGGGCCCGGCACCTAGCCATGCAGTGCGGGAAAGCGCCCAGCGACTCTAACCACCGCCACCGCCCCACCGCCCCTCCTTGTCCCGCGCCCCCCCCCGCACCCCCCCCACCCCCCCCCCCACCGCCCCCCCCCCCCCCGCCCCTTGCCCCCCCCCCCCC
>JALWTH010000039.1 GCA_027082975.1 Paracoccaceae bacterium
GGTGGTGCTGCCGGCAAGTGGCAAGCGCGCCCGCAGCGGCCCCGAGGTACTGCGCGAGGATCTGCAGCTGCGGCAGCCCGGCGGTGACGAGCTGCAGCGCACCATCGAGGCCCTGCCGGGCGCGGGAGGGCGCTGAGATGCGCGTCTGGGCCGTGGCCAACCAGAAGGGGGGCGTGGGCAAGACCACCACCGCCGTCACCCTGGGTGGCTGGCTGGCGCGCCGCGGCCAGCGGGTGTTGCTGCTCGATCTCGATCCGCACGGATCGCTCACCAGCTATTTCGGGTTCGACCCGGAAAGCAATCCGAAGAGCGGCTATGTGCTGTTCAAGCGTGCCGCCGAGCGTCGGCCACTGACCCCGCACGACCAGATCGAGCACACCCGGGTCGAGGGGCTGGATCTGCTCTGTGCCGCCACCGCCATGGCTACCCTGGACCGCCAGCTCGGTACTACCGAGGGCATGGGGCTGGTCATAGCCCGCACCCTGCGCGAGCTCGATGGCGACTACGACTACGCCCTCATCGACTGTCCCCCCATGCTCGGGGTGCTGATGGTCAATGCGCTGGCGGCCTGTCAGCATCTGATCATCCCGGTGCAGACCGAGTTCCTCGCCCTCAAGGGGCTGGAGCGTATGTTGCGCACCCTGCAGATGGTGCAGCGCTCGCGCGACTTCTCGCTCGACTACACCATCGTGCCGACCCTGTTCGACAAGCGCACGCGCGCCTCGCTGGACACCTTGCACACCCTGCGCGAGCGCTATCCCGACAGCCTCTGGAACGGCGTCATCCCGGTCGATACCCGCTTCCGCGAGGCCAGCCTGGCCGGAGTGCCCCTGTCCATCACGCGGCCGGGCGCGCGGGGTGCCCAGCACTACCGGCAGTTGCTGGAATACCTGCTGCAGGAAGAATCGGCGCCGGCCGCCATCAACAGCTGAGGCTACCGTCATGGCCGATAAACAGCCCCGGACCATCACCCTCATCGAACAGCAGCATGCGCTGGACGCCTACCTCGACAGCCTGCTGGCCGAGGCGACCGAGCCTGAGCCGGCCCCCGCGCCCGAAGCGCCGCCGGTGGCGCTGCAGGTGGTCGAGCCGGCGTCCGCCGAAGCCGACGAAATCGGGACGCCGGTGGTTGAGGCGCCTGCCGTGGCGCCGCCACCGGCACCTGAGCAGGCGCGGCAATCCGAGCCGCGCCCGGAATGGGCCGAGGGTCGGTTTCAGTGTCTCATCTTCCGCGTTCAGGGCCTCAAGCTGGCGGTTCCGTTGGCGCGCCTCAATGGCATCCTGCCCTGGGACGATGGGCTGACACGGATGCCCGGGCACGCCCCGCACTTCCTTGGCCTGATGCAGGCCCATGGCGAGACGGTGCGGGTGGTGGACACCGCGGCGGTGGTGATGCCGCCCGATCGTCGGCCGCCCGCCATTGGCGACGGGGGGCGGGCCACGCCCAGCCATGTCATCCTGGTCGGTCAGCGGCGCTGGGGTCTGACCTGCGACGGCCTCGCCGACACCATTACCCTGGAACCGGACGAGGTGCACTGGCGCAGCCGCCGGGGCAAGCGGCCCTGGTTGGCCGGCACCGTCATAGAGCAGATGTGCGCCCTGCTCGAAGTGGATGCACTGGTGCGAATCCTCGAACGGCAGACGCCGCCGGTGGACGACGCCAGCGACTGATTCTGGCACGGAATCTGCTATAACCTAGTCAAAAGGCCCGATGTCGTGAATCCGGCGACGGGTTTTTGACGCAAACGGTAAGGAGCGACCCATGAGCGAAAACGCCGCAGCCCTGTCCGATCGCCTGCAATGCGTGACCTTCACCCTGGCGGAGGAAACCTACGCCATCGATGTGCAGGAAGTCCTGCGCGTCACCGAGATCGCGCCGGTGCCCGGCGCGCCAGACTACGTGCTGGGCATCATCAACCTGCGCGGCAATGTGGTGGCCGTGATCGATGCCCGCGCGCGCTTTGGTCTGCCGCCGCAGGAGATGGACGACATGACCCGCATCGTCATCATCGAGGCCAAGGACAATGTCATCGGCATCCTGGTGGACAGCGTGGCCGAGGTGGTGGAGCTGGACAAGTCCGAGATCGAGCCGGCACCCGCGGTGGGCAACGACGAAACCGCGCGCTACATCAAGGGGGTGGCCAACCACAACGGCAATCTGATCATCC
>JALWTH010000040.1 GCA_027082975.1 Paracoccaceae bacterium
ACTGATCGTGGGCGCAGTGCCGGTCCTGACGGCCATTGTCGGCTGGCTGTTCCTGAGCGAGCGACTTTCGCGTGCCGGGTGGCTGGCGGTGGCCCTGTCCTTTGCCGGTGTCGTGCTGGTGGTCGGCTCTGGCGGCAGCGGCGGGCCGCATTGGCAGGGGGATGCGATGGTGCTGGCCTCCCTCCTCCTTGTGGTGGCGAGTTGGGCCGTGCTTTCGTCCACGCTGCTCAAACGTCATGCCGCTCTGCCGGCGACGGCGGCGATGCTGGTGGTGGGCACCGTGGTCCTGATCCCGGTCGTTCTGGCGGTCGCGGGCGCGCCGCCGGTCCGGCTCTCATTCGGGGTCTGGGCCGCTCTTCTGGCTCTTGCCATCCCCTGCACCGCAGCAACCAACCTGCTGTGGAACTGGGGGCTTGCGCGCCTGCCGGCTTCGCGGGCCGGGGTGTTCATCAATATCGAGCCGCTGGTGGGGGCAATGCTCGGCGTGGCGCTCTTGGGCGAGCGGCTCGGCGCGGGGCTTCTTGCCGGCGGTGTCCTGATCCTTGCCGGTGCCAATCTCATGATCGCGCGCGGCCACCCCGGCGCGCAATGAGAACCGCCGCGAGCACGATCAGCGCGGCGCCGGCGAGGGTCGCACCGTCGGGCCATTCGCTAAACAGGGCGAGGCCAAGGAGCGTGGCATAGACCAGCTTCATGTATTCGATATTGCCGACAAGGCCCGCCTCGCCCAGCCTGAGCGCGCGGATCCCGGCCCATTGGCCGCTGGTCGCCGCCAGCCCCATGGCCAGCATCAGCGCGGCCTCGGCCGGGCTCGGGCTCTGCCAGAGCCAGAAAAGCGGGATGCCGGCCACCGGCAGGATCATCAGCGATTGCCAGGCCAGCAGCGTCGCCGTGCTGTCGGTCTGCGACAGCACCCGCACGCAGATCGTTGCCACCGCCGCGCCCAGGGCGGCACCCAGCGGGATCAGCGCGCGCAGGTCCAGCAGCCCCTGAACCCCGGGGCGCATCACCACCAGCACCCCGGCAAAGCCCAGCACCATCGCCAGCAGGCGCGCGCGCCCCAGCGGCTCGCCCAGCAGCAGCGCGCCCAGCGCGACCATGAAGAACACCTGCGCAAAGCCCAGCGTGATCGCCGTGGCGAGCGGCAGCACCGCCACCGCCCAGATGCCGCCGCCCAGCGCGGCAAAGGCGCCCAGGATGCGCAGCGCGTGCAGCCCCGGGCGGCGCGTGGAAAGGCTTGCCGGAAAGCCCGGCGCGATCATCGGCAGGGTCGAGGCCAGCACCACCGACTGGCGCAGGAACAGGATTTCGAGCACGTGAAAGCGCGCCGCGGCCAGCTTGGCCAGCGCGGCGGCGAGCGAATAAAGCGCGGTGGCGGTGAGCGCCCAGAGGAGCGCGCGTGCAGTGTCGGTCATCGGCTGGCTTTCGGATTGCCATCGGGGTGAGGCTCTGCCATAAAGCATCAATGCTATTGATGCAATAAGGAACAGAGATGCCCGCCCCCCTGCGCTTCTGGTTCGAATTCGCCAGCCCCTATTCCTGGCTCGCGGCCATGCGGATCGGGGCCGAAGCCGCACGGCGCGGCGTCTCCGTCGCCTGGCAGCCCTTCCTGCTGGGGCCGATCTTTGCAGATCAAGGCTGGTCGACCTCGCCTTTCCTGCTCTACCCCGACAAGGGCCGCTACATGTGGCGCGACGTGGAACGGCAGGCGGCGAAATACGGGCTGACGCTCAGACGCCCCGACCGCAGCCCCGGCGGCATATTCCCCCAGAACGGTCTGCTGGCGGCGCGGCTCTGCCTCGTAGGGCTTGACGAGGGCTGGGGCGAAGCCTTCGCCCGTGCGGTGTTTGCCACCGCCTTCTCCGAGGGCCGCGACATCAGCCGGCAGGATGTGCTCGCCCCGCTGATCGCCGCCCAGGGGGCCAGCCCCGAGGCCGCCTTCGCCGCCGCCACCGCACCCGCCACCAAGGCCCGCCTGCGCGCGGCGGTGGAGGAAGCCCGCCGCCTGCACATCTTCGGCGCCCCCAGCTTCACCGTGGGAAGCGAGCTCTTCTGGGGCAACGACCGGCTGGAGGATGCGCTGGACTGGGCGCGCGAAACACCGGGCTGAGCGATGTCGTGACAACGCCCCGATGACGAACGACTCATATTCGTGCCGGAGGACGCA
>JALWTH010000041.1 GCA_027082975.1 Paracoccaceae bacterium
GCCTCGGGCGGCAGCATTTCCGTTGCGAGCGTCCGGCAGGTTTGCAAGCGGCAGGTGTGACAGCCGTTCGGGCATTGCGGGGCAAGGCCGGTGCCCGCAGGCCCAGCCCCGGCCCCGGCCCGGACGAACCGGCCCGCCGCCACCCTCGCAAGGAGGAAGGGCGCGGCTCAATGGGCGCGGTAGTCGGAAAAGAGGTGGATCACGAGGAGCCCGGCGAGGATCAGGGCGATGCCGGCGAGGGCGGGGAGGTCGAGCTTCTGGCCGAAGACCAGGTAGCCGATCGCGGCGATGAAGACGATGCCGAGCCCGGACCATACCGCATAGACGATCCCCACCGGCATGGTCCTGAGCGCCTGGGCCATGAACCAGAAGCTGGCCGCATAGGCGACCACCACCAGCAGCGAGGGCCAGAGCCGGGTGAATTGCTGGCTGGCGGTGAGGGCCGAGGTGCCGATGGTTTCGGATGCGATGGCGAGGATCAGGGCAATCCAGGCGGGCATGGCTGGCTCCAGGCGGTTATTTCCCGGAGCCAATATGGTGCTTGTGGACCGGCTAGTCCAGAGCCTTTTTCAGGTTCTCGTCGATCTTTTCGAGGAAGCCCTCGGTGGTCAGCCATTTCTGATCCGGGCCGACCAGCAGCGCCAGGTCCTTGGTCATGTAGCCGCTCTCGACGGTCTCGATGATGACCCGCTCCAGCGTCTCGGCGAAATTGGCCAGCGCGGCATTGTCGTCGAGCTTGGCGCGGTGCTTGAGCCCGCCGGTCCAGGCAAAGATCGAGGCGATCGAGTTGGTCGAGGTGGCCTCGCCCTTCTGGTGCTGGCGATAGTGGCGCGTGACCGTGCCGTGGGCCGCCTCGCTCTCCACCACCTTGCCGTCGGGCGTCATCAGGATCGAGGTCATCAGCCCCAGCGAGCCGAAGCCCTGGGCGACGATATCCGACTGCACATCGCCATCATAATTCTTGCAGGCCCAGACATAGCCGCCCGACCATTTCAGCGCCGAGGCCACCATGTCGTCGATCAGCCGGTGCTCGTAATGGATGCCCTTTTCCTCGAAAGCCTCCCTGAACTCGGTGTCATAGACCTCCTGGAAGATGTCCTTGAAGCGCCCGTCATAGGCCTTGAGGATGGTGTTCTTGGTCGAGAGATAGACCGGCCAGCCCTTGGCCAGACCGTAATTGAACGAGGCGCGGGCGAAATCGTAGATCGAGGAATCGAGGTTGTACATGCCCATCGCCACCCCGTCGCCGGGGGCGTCAAACACTTCCTTCTCGATCACCGTGCCATCTTCGCCGACGAATTTCATGCTGAGCTTGCCGGGGCCGGGGAAGCGGAAATCGGTGGCGCGGTACTGGTCGCCAAAGGCGTGGCGGCCGACCACGATCGGCTTGGTCCAGCCCGGCACCAGGCGCGGCACGTTGTTGCAGATGATCGGGGCGCGGAAGATGACCCCGCCGAGGATGTTGCGGATGGTGCCATTGGGCGAGCGCCACATCTTCTTGAGGCCAAATTCCTCTACCCGCGCCTCATCCGGCGTGATGGTCGCGCATTTCACCCCCACCCCGTGCTTCTTGATCGCATTGGCCGCGTCCACGGTGATCTGGTCATCGGTCTCGTCGCGCTTCTGGATCGACAGGTCGTAATATTCGATCGGCAGGTCCAGATAGGGCAGGATCAGCTTTTCCTTGATGAAATGCCAGATGATGCGGGTCATCTCGTCGCCGTCCAGCTCGACGACGGTGCCGGTTACCTTGATCTTTTCCATGTGCTGCGCCCCTTCAATGGCTGATATGATCTGGCGGCCTTTTACAGGCTCCGGCAGGAATTGCAAGCCCGGTATGCCATAGTATACTTTTCGCCTTTTCCTCTGCTCGCACTTGTCCCGCCTGCACCGCCCGCAGGGCTCAGGCGGATTTGCTCCCTGAATGCGTTGTTAGGCCGAGAAGCGAGCCGGGCAAGAAACCCTCCGGGGGGGGGGGGACGGCCCCTTGCAAGGACTGCGCGCGAGGGGGGATGAGCACGAGGGGGCTGGCCCCTCCGCCCCGGCTGCTGTATGGGCAGGGCGAGAGGATAGACAGATGAGCGACAACACACCTTTTGAAAAGCCCGGCCCCGTGGAGCGCGACTGGTCCGAGGTGATCAGCCCGGTCGAGGAGATCATCGAACAGGCGCGCAACGGGCGCATGTTCATCCTGGTCGACCACGAAGACCGCGAAAACGAGGGCGATCTGGTGATCCCCGCCCAGATGGCCACCCCCGAGGCGATCAACTTCATGGCCACCCACGGGCGCGGCCTGATCTGCCTCGCGCTCACCGCCGAGCGGATCGACGCGCTGGGGCTTCCGCAGATGGCCGCGGGCAATTCCTCGCGCTATGACACGCCGTTTACCGTCTCGATCGAGGCGCGCGAAGGGGTCACCACCGGCATCTCGGCCCATGACCGCGCGCGCACGGTTTCGGTGGCGATCGACCCCACCAAGGGGCCTGCCGACATCGCCATGCCCGGCCATATCTTTCCGCTGCGCGCGCGCGAAGGCGGGGTGCTGGTGCGCGCGGGCCATACCGAGGCGGCGGTGGACATCGCGCGCCTTGCCGGCCTCAACCCCTCGGGCGTGATCTGCGAGATCATGAACGAAGACGGCACCATGGCCCGCCTGCCGGACCTCGTGGCCTTTGCCCAGAAACACGGGCTCAAGATCGGCACCATCAGCGACCTCATCGCCTACCGCCACCGCCATGACAACCTGGTGCGCGAAAGCGCCGTCAAGCAGGTGACGAGCGAGTTTGGCGGCGAATGGCTGATGCGCGTCTTTACCGACGAGACCAGGGGCGCCGAGCATATCGTGCTGACCAAGGGCGATATCACCACGCCCGAGCCGGTGTTGGTGCGCATGCACGCGCTCAACCCGCTCGAAGACGCGCTCGGCCTCGGCCCCGGCCCGGCCTGCGAGCTGGGGCAAGCCATGCGCGTCATCGCCGCCGAGGGGCGCGGCGCGGTGGTGCTCCTGCGCGACCCGGGCATGAAGCTGGTGGTCGATGGCGCCGTCAGCCCCCAGATCCTGCGCAATTACGGGATCGGGGCGCAGATCCTCGCCGCCCTTGGCCTGCACCGGCTGATCCTGGTGACCAATTCGCCGGTGCCCAAGGTGGTGGGGCTCGAGGCCTACGGGCTCTCCATCGAAGGCACGCGGCCGATCACCGATGTGGAGAAGGGAAAAGAAGATGGCGGAAAGTGAGAGCCATTACATCCTGGCGCGCCCGGCCCTGGAGCGCCCCGCCCGGGTGCTGATCGTGGTCGCGCCCTATTACAAGGACATCGCCGACATGCTGCTCGCCGGCGCCCGGGCCGAGCTTGACGCGGCCGGGGTGGCGCATGAGACGGTGGAGGTGCCCGGCGCGCTCGAGATCCCCCCGGCGATCGCCACCGCCCACAGGCTGGCCAATTACGACGGCTTCGTGGCGCTGGGCTGCGTGATCCGCGGCGAGACCACCCATTACGACACGGTCTGCAACGATTCCTCGCGCGGGCTCATGCTGCTGGGGCTCGAAGGCGCGGCGATCGGCAACGGCATCCTGACGGTGGAAAACCGCGCCCAGGCCGAGGCGCGCGCGAACCCCGCGCGCATGAACAAGGGCGCGGGCGCGGCGGCCGCCGCCCTGCACCTGATCGCCCTTGCCCGGCGCTGGACGCGGCCCGGTCCGCCCGCGCCGGAGCGCGAAACCGTCCTGATCGCGGATGCGACCAAAGGCACGGCCAGCACATGAAGATCACCCGGCAGATGAAATCCGCCGCCCGCCTCTACGCGGTGCAGGCGCTGTTCCAGATGGAAGCGGCCGATGCGAGCGCCGATCAGGTGATGCGCGAATTTCTCGACCACCGATTCGGCGAAAAGCTGGAAGAGGGGCAGATGGCCGAGGGCGACCCGAAGCTGTTTCGCGCGCTGGTGGAAGGGGCGCTGGAAAACCAGGCCCGGATCGACCAGCTCACCGACCGCGCCCTGGTGGCCAAATGGCCCATCGCGCGCATCGACCCGACCCTGCGCGCCCTGTTTCGCGCCGCCGGCGCCGAACTGGTGGCGGGCAACACCCCGCCCAGGGTGGTGATCAACGAATTCGTCGATGTCGCCCGCGCCTTCTCCCCCGAGGGCGACGAGCCCAAATTCGCCAACGCGGTGCTCGACCACATGGCGCGCGAAGTGCGGCCCGAGGCGTTTTCCTGAGGCGGCCGGTCAGGTCGCGCCGGAGGGCTCTGGGCGCATGATCCGGGAAAATGTTGCAGCTTGACGAAATGTTTACGTTTCGCAGCTACGATTTTTCTTGCGAAAAATCGCGCCTCCGGCGGGAGTATTTTTCGGAAAGATGAAAGGGCCTGACTCAGTGCCGGTTTGCGAATGGCCGGTATGTGAGCAATATGTAGGCGTCGCCCCGGGGACAGGGCCGCGATGTGCTGTGCCGCGCCGCTCTTTCTGCGGCACTTTGGCGCTTTCGGTTTTTCTCGATGCAGCTATTCTGTCCATACTTGTTCAGGAGGAAACATGCCCCGGCTCATCCGCCTTTACATCCGCCAGGTATTTCTCGGCTTTGGCCTCTCGGCCCTGTTCGTCAGCGCGCTTCTCTACCTGAATGTCGCCAATCTCTGGCACCTCGTCTCCACCTCGCCCATGGGCTGGGTGGCGGTGGCGATGCTGTTCATGTTCCACGGCCTGGTCTTTGCCGGGGTGCAATTCGCCATCACCATCATGCGCATGGAAGAGCGGGACGACCGCCCCAGCGGCGGCAAGCGCGCGCCGGTGGCCACCGATATCCCGGCGCGGGTGCTGGCAACGGCGCCGGCCAGCGCCGGGACAAAGCCTTAACTTCCACTCGTAACCCACTGAAAAAAGTGGCGGAACCACCTGACCGCCGGGTCCATGATTCCCGAGGACCTGTCTCTACAGGTGGGCGCCGGGTAACCGAACCACGATCCGGACAGAGCCAGCTCCCTCGGATTTGTTTAAGGCCGCTGGAACGTCACCCACTTCGCGCGAAAGGCAGAACCGCCACCTCCCAGATAGGCGCGCGCAAAGCGGTTGGCAAGGGGCGCACGGTTGGACAGAAACCCTGACAGGAATCTTGACAGGTCGTTCACGAAATGTTCACATTTACCCATGATACTGCAGAAAGACAACCAGCCGGGGCGGCTCCTGGCGCGGGGCGTGTGCCGGCTGATGGACAGCCATGGCTTTGTCACCGTTGAGGAATTCGTCCCCCGCCGCGGCCTCAGGGTGGATGTGATGGCGCTTGGGCCGAAAGGAGAGCTATGGGTGATCGAGTGCAAGTCGTCGCGGGCCGATTTCACCTCGGATCGCAAATGGCAGGGCTATCGGGAATGGGCCGACCGCTATTTCTGGGCGGTGGGCGACGATTTCCCGACCGATCTGCTGCCCGCCGATACCGGGCTGATCCTCGCCGATTCCCATGGCGGGGAGATCATCCGCACGGCGCCCGAAACCCGGCTGGCCCCGGCCCGGCGCAAGGCGCTCACGCGCAAATTCGCCCAGCACGCGGCGCGGCGTCTTCAGGCGCTGCGAGACCCTGTGGCGGGCCGGATTCCCGGGTGAGAAACGCCCTGCAAGGTCATGGAGGCAAAAGATATTCTGTCGCAGATCAGCCCTTGCGGCCCGCCTTGCCCGTACCGCTCTTTGCCTCGGCGATGCTGCGCGCCCGGGCGGCGGCGGCCTGGATTTCGGCGGCGATTTCCTCGGCTTCCTCGGGCTCGAAATCCATCGGCAGCTCGATCCCGTCCGCTTCCACGAACAGGCGCACCATGCCCATCGTCGTCGGGCCGATCTGCAGATTGGCGGATGTATCGCTTTCGGAATTGATCCCCATCGGGCGCCTCCTGATCCGTGTCAGCAGCGACCTATCCTTGCGGGTCGCATTTTTCAAGCCCGGGCACTTGCATATGCCCGGCGCGGGCGCTACATCGGGCCGCGTGCCGCCTTAGCTCAGTTGGTTAGAGCGCTTGATTGTGGATCAAGAGGTCCCCCGTTCGAGCCGGGGAGGCGGTACCACCCCCCCCACCGGGCCGGTCACTTCTGCCGGTCACTTCCCCTGCGCGCTAATCTCCACTTCCTGCAACAGGCGCGTGCCGTCGGCGCTGTAGATCAGCAGCCGGCCGCTTTCGGTCACCACCGCGAGCCAGTCCGTGGCGCGGGTCAGCGCCGCCGCCCTTTCGCCGGCGGGCAGGGCGATTTCGGCCGGAAAGCCGGCCGGGGCGGACGGGAAACGCATGACAAGCAGGCCCACAAGCACTATCACGCCGATGATCATGGTCGCCGCCAGGGCGAGGACCAGGGTTCTGAGAAAGCGCAGCAGCCCCGGGTCGGGGGCCTCGTCGGGAGTCGTGTTCATGTCGTCCTCAGCGAAAACCGTGCAGGTGGTGATCGGGGAAGACCCGCCACCCCGCCTTGATAAGGCGCTGGCGCGCGATGTGCCAGAGGGGCTGGGGCTTTCGCGCGCGCGCCTCGCCGCGCTGATCGGCGCCGGGGCGGTGACGCGGGCAGGCGAGGCGGTGACCAGCCAGCGCGCCCGGGTGCAGGCGGGCGAGGTCTACGAGGTGGCGCTACCGGAAGTGGCCGAGAGCCACATCGCGCCCGAGCCGATGCCGCTCGACATCGTGTATGAGGATGAAAGCCTCGTGGTGGTGAACAAGCCCGCGGGGCTGGTGGTGCATCCGGCGCCGGGCAGCCCCTCGGGCACGCTGGTCAACGGGCTTCTGGCCCATTTCGCCGGCGCGCTTTCGGGCGTGGGCGGGCTGGCGCGTCCGGGCATCGTGCACCGGATCGACAAGGACACGTCCGGCCTGCTGGTGGTGGCCAGGACCGATGCGGCGCACCAGGCGCTGGCGGCGCAGTTCGCCGCCCACAGCGTGGTGCGCGAATACCGCGCTCTGGTGCATGGGGCGCCGGATCAGGGCGATCCGCGCCTGAAGGGGGTGCGCGGGGTGAGCTTCGAGCCCGGCAACATCCTGCGCATCACCAGCGGGCTTGCGCGCCACCGCACCGACCGCCAGCGCCAGGCGGTGCTGTTCAATGGCGGGCGCCACGCGGTGACGCGGGTGCGGGTCGAGCGGCGCTTCGGCAGCCCTGCCCAGGCGGCGCTGGTCACCTGCTGGCTCGAGACCGGGCGCACGCACCAGATCCGCGTGCACATGGCCCATGCCGGCCACGGGCTGATCGGCGACAGGACCTATGGCGGCCGTCGCCGGCTCTCGGCCAGGGCGATCGGCGAGGCGGCGGCCGAGGCGGCGCGCCGCTTTCCCCGCCAGGCGCTGCACGCGGCGGTGCTGGGCTTCGTCCACCCGCAAAGCGGCGAGGAAATGCGCTTCGAGGCGCCGCTGCCGGCGGACATGGCCGCGCTGATCGAGGTGCTCGGGGCGCGGGGCGCCAAGCGGTAGCGGGCGACGGGGCGGGCGGCACAAGAGGGGCGGACGGCACAAAACCGCGCACATTGCCGTGAAATCGCCCGCCGGGCCTTCTCTCCGGGGCGCAAGGCGTTCATAAAGTATCAGGAATTCCGGGGCAGAACTTGAAATGCGCCGGATTCGGGCCATATGGATGTTAATGCCTGTAACATCGGGCCGGAAAGACATGGGAGAAATGCCTTGAGCAATTACAAGAATCTGCCCGTCCCCACGCCGGAAGGCGGGCTGAACCGGTATTTGCAGGAGATCCGCAAGTTTCCCATGCTGGAGCCGGAAGAGGAATACATGCTGGCCAAGCGCTGGGTCGATCACCAGGATACCGAGGCCGCGCACAAGCTGGTCACCAGCCATTTGCGGCTCGCGGCCAAGATCGCCATGGGCTATCGCGGCTACGGGCTGCCCCAGGCCGAGGTGATCAGCGAGGCCAATGTGGGGCTGATGCAGGCGGTCAAGCGGTTCGACCCGGAAAAGGGCTTCCGGCTTGCCACCTATGCCATGTGGTGGATCCGCGCCGCGATCCAGGAATACATCCTGCGCTCGTGGTCGCTGGTCAAGCTCGGCACCACCAGCGCCCAGAAGAAGCTGTTTTTCAACCTGCGCAAGGCCAAGGCGCGCATCGGGGCGCTCGAGGATGGCGATTTGCGGCCGGAAAACGTGAAGCAGATCGCCAGCGACCTCAATGTGAGCGAGGAAGAGGTGATCTCGATGAACCGGCGCATGTCCGGCGCCGATGCCTCGCTCAATGCCACGGTTTCGGCCGATGGCGAGAGCGCGATGCAGTGGCAGGACTGGCTGGAGGATGAAAATGCCGACCAGGCCGGGGATTACGCCGAACGGGACGAGCTCGAGGTGCGCCGCGAGCTGCTGACGCGGGCCATGGAGGTGCTCAACGAGCGCGAGCGCGACATACTGACCAGGCGCCGGCTGAGCGAGCCGGCCGAGACGCTCGAGGAACTGGCCGGCACCTATGGGGTGAGCCGCGAGCGCATCCGCCAGATCGAGGTGCGCGCATTTGAGAAGCTGCAGGCGCGGATGCGGGAACTGGCGGCCGAAAAGGGTCTGCTCGAGGAGGCCTGAGGTTTCGCCCCGGCTGGGGCCGGGGGTGCTGCCCCGTACTGCCGGCGAGGGGGCGCTGCCCCCTCGCGCTCCCCCGGGATATTTCCGAACAGAAGAAGAGGAAGATCGTCGGGCCCGGATCAGGGCGCGAGCAGGCCCGCCTCTTGGAGCAGGCGGCGGGCTTCGTCCGCTGGCGGCGCAAGCCGGCCGCGGTCTTCGCCCGGGTAAAACCG
>JALWTH010000042.1 GCA_027082975.1 Paracoccaceae bacterium
CGCCCCCCTCGCGCACCACCTCCCAGCCGGCGGCGCGAAAGGCGGCCTCGTGCTCGTTATAGGTGCGCGCGGGGATCTGCACCCGGCCGGGCGGCAGCAGGCGCGGGATATTGACGATCAGCGCGGAAGCCCCGGGCGCGGCCAGCACCGCCGCTTCCTCGGGCACCATCCAGAAATCGCGCGCCGCCGCCTCGAGCGCTTCGGCGGCGGCGGTATCGGGCAGCGCGGTGAAGGTATCGGGGGGCAGGTCCGGGAGCGGGTAGTGGACCGGGTTGATCCCGGTGGAGAGGTCGAGCCAGTCCTCACGCCGGCCGCCATACCGGGCTATCGCCGCATCGAGCCCGCCGCCATGCTCGCGCGCACCGCTCATGATTCGCCCTCCAGCGGCGGCAGGCGGGCGACGAAATGGCCCTTCACCGCCTCGGGCCAGGCGCGAAACGGCACCTGCCCGCTCGCGCTCTCGGCATGGGCGGCGGCATAGGCGACGACCGCCTCGGCCGCCTCGCGCGTGGGTGCGAAGCCGCCCAGCACATAGGCGAGCTTGCCGGGCGCCTGCACGGCGACGTTGCAGGCGCGCTTGCAGCCCATCAGGCAGGAGACGCGCCGGGTCGCAAGCCCCGTACCCGCGGCCGCGGCCTCGACCAGCCCGGCCAGAGCCTCGCCATCGGTGCGGGCCATGTCGCCCTCTTCCCGGCCCGCGCGCTTGCAGGTGTCGCAAATGGTGATACAGGTCGTCATCTCGCCCCTCCCTTTGCCGGCGCTTGAAGCGGAAATCGACGCAAAACGCAATCCCGCAGGAAATAATTCACCTTCGTTACCGATTTCTTTCCACGCCTTAACCTTTTGGTAGGAACTTGCCGTCAAGATGGGAGAAAGAGACCCACAAGGTAAAACGGCATGAACATCCTGATTGCAGAACGCAATCCGGAACTGGCCCTGATATGGGCCCGGCATCTGGAGCGACTGGGCGCGGAAGTGACCATGGTCCATCACCGCGACCGGGCAATCCTGACGCTCGCCGGCAGCGCGCCCGACATGATCGTGCTCGCGCTCTCGCTGGGCGAGGCCGAGGCGCTCAGCGTCGCCGATTACGCCGCTTACCGGCACCCGGGGGCAAAGGTGATCTTCGTCACCGGCTCCAGCTTTTTCACCGATGGGTCGATCTTCGAACTGGCGGCCAATGCCTGTGCCTGCCTGCCCGAGGATACCAGCCCCCGTGACCTGGCGGCGCTGGTTGCCTACCATGCCCAGCCGGGCTCCCTGCATTCCGGGCTCGGTGCGCACCGAGCGTGAGCCTGGCGGCGATTTTTCTGCGAAAAATCGGTACCGGGGCGAAACGTGACTGCCAGGACCGCAGACGGCCCGCAACCGCCCCCCATTCGTGAGGAAAAACTGGAAAGCGCGCGGCTTTTGCGCCAAGGTGGCAGGCATGGGCGCGGAAATCATCCCCTTCGAGGCCGAAAGGCTGCTCGACTGGCAGGCGCTGTGCGATGCCCTGCGCGAAGGCCACCTGCTGGCGCGCGCCGAGATGACCGATACCTTTCTCCATCGCGGGGGGGATACGCTGCTGTCGCGCGCCGCCTGGATCGACGGTCTGGGGCAGCTGGTCAAGACCGCCACGGTCTTTCCGGGCAATCCCGCCCATGGCCTGCCCAGCGTCAACGGCGCGGTCAGCCTGTTTGGCGATGACGACGGCGTACTGCGGGCGATCCTCGATTTTCACCTGGTCACCAAGTGGAAGACCGCCGGCGACAGCCTGCTGGCCGCCCGCCTCCTGGCCCGCCCCGAGAGCCGCTGCATCCTGATCGTCGGCGCGGGCACGGTGGCGCGCAGCCTGCGCGAGGCCTATGGCAGCGCTTTCCCGGAGGCCCGCTTCATGGTCTGGAACCGCAGCCCGCAGAGGGCCGAGGAATTCGCCGCCGCCTGGCCCGATACGCTGGTCGCCAGCGATCTGGAGACCGTGGTGCGGCTCGCCGACATCATCACCTGCGCCACCATGAGCCGTGAGCCGCTCATTCGCGGCGAATGGTTGCAGCCGGGCCAGCATCTGGACCTGATCGGCGCCTACCGGCCGGACATGCGCGAGGCCGATGACGAAGCGCTGAAACAGGCGCGCATATTCGTTGACAGCCGCGAATCCGTGCTGCCGCATATCGGCGAACTGGCCGACCCGATCGCCCGCGGGGTGCTGACGCCCGACGATGTGGTGGCGGATTTCTACGACATCGAGGCGGGGCATTTCGCCCGTCACGACGCCGAAGAGATCACCCTGTTCAAGAATGGCGGCGGGGCGCATCTGGACCTGATGACCAGCGCCTATATTCTGAAAGCATGGCGTGCGGCTGTCAGGGCGGAGAAGGGGAGCGGATAGACATGCCCATGATCCGGGCAGAGGCCGGTCTGCGGTGATCGGAGCGGGCGCGTGATCGGGTGGCTGACGCTGGCCGGGCTGGGCGTGGCCGGCGCCGCGCCCTGGCTGATCGAAGCCCGGCGCGGGCGGGCGGACCCCGTGGCCCTGGCGGATGCGGACGGCGAATTCGCCATCCTCGGCCATGGCGCCACCTATTTCCGCTGGCACGGCGCCGGCCACGGGCCGGTATTGGTGCTGGTGCATGGTCTGTCGACTCCGTCCTGGGTATTCACCGGGCTGATTCCCGGCCTGACCATGCTGGGCTTTCGGGTGCTTTCCTACGATCTTTACGGCCGGGGCCTGTCCGCACGGCCGGGCATTGCGCAGGACCGCGCCCTGTTCGTCGGCCAGTTGTCCGAACTGCTGGAATCGCAGGGCCTGAGCGAGCCGGTCAGCCTGCTCGGCTATTCCATGGGCGGGGCCATCGCGACCGCCTTTGCCGCCGCCCATCCCGGGCGGGTGGAGCGACTGATCCTGCTGGCACCGGCGGGGATGGTTTACCGCCCTGCCCCGCTTCTGGCGCGCGCGGCGCGCTCCGGGCTTCTGGGCAATTGGCTCTGGGGCCTGCTCGGCGCCCGCATCCTGCGGCAGGCGGCAAGGGCGCAGGCCCGCCAGCCCACGACCATACCCGACTTCGAGGCACGCATCAGGCGTGAATGCGCCACCAGAGGCTACCTGCCGGCAATCCTGTCCAGCGAGCGCCACATGCTGGCCGAACGGCTGGAAGCCGAGCACCGGGCGCTTGCTGCTGCCGGGCTGCCGGTGGTCGCCATCTGGGGAGAAGAAGACACCACCATCCCGCTCGCGGCCATGGGCCTGCTGGCCCAGTGGAACCGCACCGCCTACCAGTTTGTCATCCCCGGCGCGACCCACGCACTGATTCACACCCATCCCAAGGAAATCCTGCAGGCACTGGAAGAGCATCTGCGCGAGGTGTGATCGGCAGCGGAGTAATCCCGCTCTCTCTCTCGGCCTTGTGACCCGAAAAGCTTGGAGGTAGCTCATTTCCGGGGGAAATGAGCCTGATTTGAGGCCTCCGGCGGGAGTATTTGGCGAAAGGTGAAAAGCATCGTGCCAATTGCGCGGCGAAAGACGGCCCGGGGTACAAAAGGCAAACCCCCGCAGCGGAGCCACGGGGGTACTGTTGGTGCGCAAGACGGATGCTTACATCAGCCCTTCGCGCTGCGCCTTTTTCCGAGCCAGCTTGCGCGCCCGGCGAATCGCTTCCGCCCTCTGGCGTGCTTTCTTCTCGGAGGGCTTTTCGTAATGCTGCCGAAGCTTCATCTCGCGAAACACGCCCTCGCGCTGCAGTTTCTTTTTCAGGGCACGAAGCGCCTGATCGACATTGTTGTCGCGAACTGTGACCTGCATGTGGTTGTCACCACCTTTCCAAGTTTGAGTTGCACATCTTGCAGGAGGCGCCCCTATAGCAGGGCAAAAGGCGCTTGTCCACCGGTTGGCGAGGTGCGATGCTCTGCCCATGGTGGACAAGGACAGATTTCTCGATACGGCGCTGGGCCATGTGGTGTTTGACGGCTGGAGCGAGGTGGCCATGCGGGCCGCAGCCGATGAGCTGGGTATCAGCGAAGAGGCGGTCAAGGCGCTGTTTCCGCGCGGGCCGGTGGACATGGCGCTGGCCTACCACCAGCGCGGCGATGACGAGATGGCGGCGCGCCTGCGCGCGGCCGATATGGAGGGGCTGCGCTACCGCGACCGTATCGCGCTGGGTGTGCGCCTGCGCCTCGAGGTGGCGGACCGGGAACTGGTGCGCCGGGGCATGGCGCTGTTTGCCCTGCCCCAATATGCGGCGCTGGGCTCGGCCGCGATCTGGGGCACGGCGGACCGGATCTGGAACACCCTTGGCGACAGTTCGCGCGACATCAACTGGTATACCAAGCGCGCCACGCTCTCGGCGGTCTACAGCGCCACGGTGCTGTTCTGGCTCGGCGATGAGAGCGAGGGGAGCGCCGAGACCTGGGCCTTTCTCGACCGGCGGATCGAGGACGTGATGAGATTCGAGCAATTCAAGGGGCGGATGCGCGAAAGCGGGCTGTTTCAGGCCTTCATGCGCGGGCCGGGGCGGGTGCTGGACGGGGTGCGCGCGCCACGGGGAGCAGGGAGCGGGCAATGAGCCTGCCCGAGCAGATGCGCGCGGTCGAGATCAGCGCCCCCGGCGGCCCGGAGATGCTGAGGCCCTGCATGCGCCCGCTGCCCCGGCCCGGCCATGGCGAGGTGCTGCTGAAGGTGGCCTATGCCGGCGTCAACCGCCCCGACGCCCTGCAGCGCGCCGGCGCCTATGCGCCCCCGCCCACGGCCAGCGATCTGCCGGGGCTGGAAGCGGCGGGCGAGGTGGTGGCGATCGGCCCCGGGGTCGGCGGCCTGGCGCTGGGCGATCGGGTCTGCGCCCTGCTGCCCGGCGGCGGATATGCCGAATACGCCACCTGCCCCGCCACCCATACCCTGCCGGTGCCCGCGGGGCTGAGCCTGCGCGAGGCCGCCTGCCTGCCCGAGACGCATTTTACCGTCTGGAGCAATGTGTTCATGCGCGGCGGGCTCCGCGCGGGCGAGCGCTTCCTCGTCCACGGGGCAAGCTCCGGCATCGGCACCACGGCAATCCAGCTTGCCCGCGTGTTCGGCGCCCGGGTCTTTGCCACCGCCGGCAGCGAGGCGAAATGCGCCCTTGCCCGACGGCTCGGCGCCGAGCGGGCGATCCATTACCGCGAGGAGGATTTCGTCGCCATCCTGCGCGCGGCGGGTGGCGCCAACCTGGTGCTCGACATGGTCGGCGGCAGCTATATCGCGCGCAATATCAAGGCCATGGCCATGGAGGGGCGGATGGTGCACATCGCCTTTCTCAGCGGCCCGAAAACCGAGATCAACTTCGCCCATATCATGGCCCGCCGCCTCACGCTGACCGGCTCCACCCTGCGCCCGCAAAGCGACCTCGCCAAGGCGCGCATCGCCCGCGAGCTGCGCGCAAGGGTCTGGCCCCTGATCGAAGCCGGACGCATCGCCCCGGTGATGGACGAAACCTTTGCACTGGAAGACGCCGCCGCCGCCCATGCGCGCATGGAGGCGGGTGCACATATGGGCAAGATCGTCCTGCAGGTGGCCGGCGCCCCGGCCTGACGTCTTACGGACCGGCACCTGTCCGCAAACCTGCTTTCATCTTTCGCCAAATACTCCCGCCGGAGGCACGATTTTTCTGCGAAAAATCGCATACCCGACCGGAGGCGCGGTGTGATCGGGACGGCCCTACCGCACCGGGTCCAGCACCGCGCGCGAAAGCGTGCAGTCGCGAGCCGCTTCAGCGCTGCAACGGCGGAATCGGAGGTCGCGGGTGAGGCAGATGCGCGCTTCCTGGATGCGACCCTCGCGGCAGGTGATGGTGATCATGTCGCGCTCGAGGCCGGGATTGGCGGCGATAAAGGCCTCTTCGACCACCGAGGCGGGCAGGCGCACCGGATCGGTGAGCCGACGCAGCACCTCGGGGCGCTTCACCCGCTCCCAGGCGAGCCGCACGAGGCGGAAATAATCCCGCGCCCCGAGCCCCGAACAGACTCCGTGCTTCTTCCACTGGTACCAGGCCGCGCCGCCCGCGCCCATGATATCGGCCATCGCCCCCGTCTCGCCGCGCGAGGGAGGCCGGGCATTGCTCGGGCAATAGCTGGGCCAGCCGCGTTCGTATTGCGGCCAGAGCCCGTGCACCACCCAGCCAAGGTGACGGCGGCTGTCGCATTGCCCCGCGCCGCGTGCATCGCCCTCGAGCGCGCACCAGGTGGGCGACCAGGAGAGCGCCAGCACGTAATAGTCGAACTCCCCCGCCCGCTCGCCCTCGGCCCGGGCAGCGCCGGCCCCCGTCCAGGCCCATGCCGCGCCTGCCCACAGGATCAGAACCGCCAACCAGCGCATTGCCTCTTCCCCTTCGCGGTTTTGCGCAGTATACAGGCTGCGAGTTCCCCGACAACGGAAACCCGCCCGCGCCTTCCGGCAGGGCTGCCCGCCCAGGGCGCGGGAGAGTTGCATTCGGGCAAGTGCTGGCTCAAGGCAAAGGAGTGCCACATGGACAGGAAACCGATCATGGCCAAGGCCACCGCCGTCTGGCTGGTGGACAATACCACCCTCACCTTCAAGCAGATCGCCGATTTCTGCGGCATGCACGAGCTGGAAGTGCAGGGCATCGCCGACGGCGATGTCGCCGTGGGCGTGCGCGGCTTCGACCCGATTGCCAACAATCAGCTGACAAAGGAAGAGATCGAAACCGGCGAAAAGGACCCGCTGCACAAGCTCAAGCTCAAGTTCAACGCCGCCGCCGTGGGCGAGGAGAAGCGCCGCGGCCCACGCTACACCCCGCTCTCCAAGCGCCAGGACCGCCCGGCGGCGATCCTGTGGCTGGTCAAGTTCCACCCCGAGCTCAGCGACGGGCAGATTTCGCGGCTGGTCGGCACCACCAAGCCGACCATCCAGGCGATCCGCGAGCGCACCCACTGGAACATCAACAATCTCGAGCCGATCGACCCGGTGGCGCTGGGCCTGTGCAAGCAGTCCGAGCTTGATGCCGCCGTGCAGAAGGCCAATGCGAAGAAAGCACGCGAAGGCACGGCGATGACCGATGAGGAGCGGCGCAAGCTGGTTTCGACCGAGCAGAGCCTGGGCATGGAGGCGGAGCCGGAGCCGAAGATACCCTCGGCAATCGAGGGTCTGGAGACCTTCTCGCTGAGTGGGCCGGAGGAAGAAGCCTCCGAACCGCTTGTGGACGCAGACAGCCTGTTCAATCTGCCCGACAGCGAGGATGAGGACAGCGCGGGCGACAAGGACAGCTGACACGCAGCTGAAAAGCCATGGCGGCATTCCCATGCCGCTGGCGCAATGGCCCGGACCATGGCCCGGGCACGGGACGCCGGGTCTTGCCGGCAAGAGCCTGCATGTTTCCGGCGCGGCTGCTGCCGGAGCGTTGCGAAAATGGCCCTGCCCGGCGCGGGTTCCGCGCTGAGCCGTCCGATCGGGAGGCCTCACCGATTCGCGACCAGGATTTCGCCGGGCTTGCGCCCGACGACCCGCCGGGGGCTCCGCCCCCGGAACCCCGGAGTATTTGACGAAAGGCGAAAGGGGGTTATTTGCCCTTTTTCGCGGTGCCGATGGCCTTTTCCAGCACCGAATTATCACCAATATGGTTGGCGAGGATCAGGATCAGGCGGGCGTTGAAGGCGTCGCTCTCTTCCTTGGAGAGCCCTTCATGGGCCGCGAGCAGGGCGGCGTAGAAGCCATCGGCATCATCGAGATTGGGGGTGAGGATCAGGTCGGTCATGTCTGGCATGGGTTTCACTCCTTGCCGGTGGCGCGGCGGATGGCGGCGCGGAACAGGTTTTCGTTCCAGCTCGGCCGGCGGGCGGCGACGTGCTGGTCGGGCCGGATCAGGTAGACGGCCGAGGGCTCGTCCGCGAGGTAGCGCCGCTTCAGCGCGCCGGTGGTGTCGTCGCGCACCGAGAGGGCGAGGCGGGTGACGGCGATGCCGTCTTCCTCGATCTCGTCAGGCGCCTCGGCGTCGATGGTCAGCAGGATGAAGCGGTCGCCCAGACGGTCGAGCAGGAAGCCCTCGCCCAAGGGCGCATCCGGGCACGGCGCGCCGGGGCGCGAGATCGCCGGGCCGTCCAGCGCATCGGCGGTATTGAGCGGCGAGCCATCATAGATCGCCGGCACGCTGAGGCGGCCGGAATTGACCAGCGGGCGGGCGAATTCGTGCTCGGCGGAGAGGTCCAGCACCGCGTCGCGCAGAATCCGGCTGATCTCGGATTTCGGGGTGATGAAATCGGTCGAGCGGGTGGAGTTGAGGATATTTTCGTCGGCGGCGAGGATGCGCTCGAAATCGTAGCTGTCGAGCAGGCTTTCAGGCGCCTTCCCCTCGATCACCAGCCTGAGCTTCCAGATCAGGTTGTCGGTGTCCTGCAGGCCGGAATTGGCCCCGCGCGCGCCAAAGGGCGAGACCTGGTGCGCGCTGTCGCCGGCAAAGATCACCCGGCCCTTGCGGAAGGTCTCCATGCGCCGGCACTGGAAGGTGTAGATCGAGGACCATTCCAGCTCGTAGCGGATATCCTCGCCGAGCATGGCGCGCAGGCGGCGGTCGATGTTTTCGGGCTTGAGTTCGTGTTCGCGGTCGATGTCCCAGCCGAGCTGGAAGTCGATGCGCCAGACATTGTCGGGCTGCTTGTGCAGGAGCGCGGACTGGCCGCGGTTGAAGGGCGGGTCGAACCAGAACCAGCGCTCGGTGGGGAAGTCGGCCTGCATGATCACGTCGGCGATGAGGAAATTGTCCTCGAACACCTTGCCCACGAAATCGAGCCCCATCATCCGGCGGGTGGGCGAGCCGGCGCCGTCGGCGGCGATCAGCCATTCGGCCTCGAGATTGTAGGGGCCTTCGGGGGTGTCGATCTCGAGCGTGACGTGATCCTCGTGGGCGCCGATGGCGGCGAGCTTGTTCTTGCCCCTGATCTCGACCGGCCTGCCCTCGGCCTCGAGTTCGCGCAGGCGCCGCACCAGGAATTCCTCGAAGTAATATTGCTGCAGGTTGATGAAGGCGGGGCGCTTGTGGCCGGCCTCGGGAAGCAGGTTGAAGCGATAGACTTCGCGCTCGCCGAAGAACACCCGGCCAAACTCCCACTCCACGCCCTTTTCCACCATCGCGTCGCCGGCGCCGAGCCGGTCGAGGATCTCGAGCGGGCGCTTGGCAAAGCAGATGGCGCGCGAGCCGAAGGAGACCTTGTCGTTATCGTCGATCACCAGCACCGGGATGTCGTTCTGGGCAAGGTCGATGGCGGCGGCAAGGCCGATGGGACCGGCGCCGACCACCACGACCTTGTGGCGCATGATGCGCTCCTCGTCCTGCTCCGGGGCGCGCCTGTAGGGATAAAGCGGGGTCTCGAAGATCTTGTTCATGGCGGCTTCCTCGGGGGCTCCTCGGGATTCGGCCCAGCATAGCATGGGCAGGCTTGTTGCCGCTGCAACGAATTGCCGCGTGACGCTACGTCCGGGGCTTGCGAACGACTATCCCTGCAACTGCTCCCACATCTCCAGGTCGCGCCGGGCGGTCCAGATGCGCGGGGTGTCGATGCCGCGGGCCTCGTCATAGGCGCGCGAGACGTTGAAGGGCAGGCAGTGCTCGTAGATGGCGTAATCCTTGAACTTGGGGTCGCAGGCGGCGCGCACGGCGTCCCAGGCTTCCTTGAGGCTGCCGCCGCGCGCGGCCACCCGGGCGGCAGGCGCGTAGGTGGAGGCGACGAAATCGCCGGTCAGGGCGATGGCCTTGTCAACCATCTCGCGGCCCACCAGCGCATCGCCCCGCCCCGGGGCGATGGCGTCCACCTCGAAGGCGGCGATCCGCTCCAGCGTGCGGGGCCAGTCGGCAAAATGCCCGTCGCCGCAATAGCAGGCCGAGTGATATTCGACGATATCGCCGGTGAACATCACGTTTTCATCCGGCACATGGATGACGATATCGCCCGCCGTGTGTGCCCGGCCCAGATGCATGAGGTCGATGCGGCGGCCGCCGAGCCAGACGGTCATGCGGTCCGAAAAGGTCGTGGTGGGCCAGGTCAGGCCGGGGATGCTCTCGTGGCCCTCGAACAGCCTCGGAAAACGCTGGAACTCGCTGTCCCAGTCCTCCTGCCCGCGCTCGGCCACCATGGCGCGGGCCTTGTCGCTCATGATGATCTGGCCGGCGCCATAGGCCGAGGCGCCCAGCACCCGCACGGCGTGGTAATGGGTCAGCACCAGATGGCTGATCGGCTTGTCGGTGACGGTGCGGATCTTCTCGATCACCTTGCCGGCCAGCCGCGGCGTGGCCTGGGCCTCGATCACCATCACGCTGTCATCGCCGATGATGACGCCGGAATTTGGGTCGCCCTCGGCGGTGAAGGCGTAGATGTCGCGCCCGATCTCGGTGAAGCTGATCTTCTTTTCGGTCATGTCGCCTTGCGACGCGAATGCCTTGGCCATGGTCTTGTCCTTTCGGTTCGGGGAGCGATTTTTCTGCGAAAAATCGTGCCTCCGGCGGGAGTATTTGGGGAAAGATGAAAGCGGGATTATCGGGCATAGGGGTCCTTGAGGGCCGGCAGCAGTGTGCCGGTCGCGGTGCCGAAGCCGATGGTGTAGCCGTCGCCCTGGGCGGCGCCGGTGAGCGTGAGCGTGTCGCCGTCTTCGAGGAAGCTGCGCCTTTCGCCGCTATCCAGCGTGATCGGCTCCTTGCCGCCCCAGCTGAGTTCGAGGAGCGATCCGCGCGAGTCCTTCGTGGGGCCAGAGATGGTGCCCGAGCCCAGGAGGTCGCCCACATTCATCGGGCAGCCCGAGGTGGTGTGATGCGCGAGTTGCTGGGCCGAGGAATAATACATCTCGCGATAATTGGTGCGGGCGATGGTGGTGGCGGGTTGGCCCTTGGGAGCGAGCGTCACGGCAAGGTCGATGTCGTAGAGCATCGGGCCGGGCTCTTCGAGGTAAGAGAGCAGCGGCACGTCGCGCGCGGGCGTCGGGCTGCGGAAGGGCTCGAGCGCGGCCCTGGTCACGATCCAGGGGCTGATCGTGGTGGCCGTAGCCTTGGCCTGGAAGGGGCCGAGCGGCTGGTATTCCCAAGCCTGTATGTCGCGCGCGGACCAGTCGTTGAGCAGTACATAGCCGAAGATCATGGCATCGGCCTCGGCCACCGTCACGGGGCCGTCGCTGGGCTGGCCGAGGATAGCGCCCATTTCCAGTTCGAAGTCGAACCGGCGCGAGGGCAGGAAGGCCGGCCTGTCGTGGTCGGGCGATTTCAACTGGCCCCAGGGGCGGCGGATATCGGTGCCGGAGACCACCACCGAGGAGGCGCGCCCGTTATAGCCGATCGGGATGTGCAGCCAATTGGGCGGCAGCGCGTTTTCGGGGCCGCGGAACATGGTGCCGACATTGGTGGCGTGGTGGCGCCCGGCGTAGAAATCGGTAAATTCGGCCACCGCGAAGGGCAGGTGCATTTCGGCCTCGGCCTGCGCCACGAGATGCTTTTGCAGCGTGGCGCGGGTCTCGGTATCGGCGCCGATGGAGAGCATGTCGGTGAGCGACTGGCGGAAGCGCTCCCAGCTCTCCTGCCCCAATTCCATGAAGCCGTTCCATGCCGGCAGGTCGAAGACGGGCGCTTCGCCGGGCCGGATCGCCCCGGCCTCTTCGAGCGTGGTCACATCGAGGATCATGTCGCCGATAGCGACCCCGCAATGGGGCGGCGTGGTGTCGGTGGAGAAGACGCCACAGGGCAGGTTGTTGAGCGGGAAGGGGTGGCCGGGCGCATTGGCGCTTTCGACCCAGGATTTCTTGAGCTGGCTCATCGGGTCCTCATCTGGCATCGGGCTGGCTATCGGGGTGGGCGGCGGCGAAGGCCGGCAGCGCGAGGCAGGCCTGTTCGATCTCGACAATCCGGGCGAAGGGGGCAAGCTCCAGCCCCCAGCGCCGGGCGTTGTACATCTGCGCGGTGAGGCAGATATCGGCGAGGTCGGGCGTATCGCCGAAACAGAAGGGTGTATCAGCGCGGATCATCTGCTGGCAGGCGGTGAAGCCCTCGTGCATCCAGTGGTGCATCCAGTCGATGATCTCGCCCTGCTCGTGGCCCATCTGCCTGAGCCGGCCGATCACGCGCAGGTTGTTGACCGGGTGGATGTCGAGCGCCACCTGGTGCGCGACGGCGAGGGTGCGGGCGCGCGCCAGCGGCTCGGCGGGCAGGAGCGCGGGGGCGGGGCGGAGTGCTTCGAGATAGTCGATGATGGCGAGGCTTTGCGTGAGGCAGGTGCCGTCGTCAAGCATGAGCGTGGGCACGGCGCATCCGGGATTGATCGCTGCATATTCCGGTGCGCGCTGCGCGCCGGCGACCAGATCCACCGGCACGATCTCGTAATCGAACCCCTTGAGATTGAGCGCGATGCGCACCCGGAAGCTGGTGGTCGAGCGCCAGTAGGAGAAGAGCTTCATTTCACCCCCGGCGTGCCGTCGAACTTCTTTTCGAGCCCCGCCCAGCAGTCGATGTAATCGCTCTGCATCGGCGCCTCGTGGGCGGCGAAATGGGTCAGGTGCTGGGGAAAGCGGGTCTCGAACATGAAGGACATGGTGTTGTCGAGCTTCTCGGGCTTCAGATCCGCGTTCGATGCCGCTTCGAAGGCCGTTTCGTCCGGCCCGTGCGGCAGCATCATGTTGTGCAGGCTCATGCCGCCGGGAACGAAGCCCTCGGGCTTGGCGTCATAGGCACCGTGGATGTTGCCCATCAGTTCGGACATGATGTTCTTGTGATACCAGGGCGGGCGGAAGGTGTCTTCGGCCACCATCCAGCGCTCGCGAAACAGCACGAAGTCGATATTGGCGGTGCCGGGCGTGCCGGAGGGGGCTGTGAGCACGGTAAAGATCGACGGGTCCGGGTGATCGAACAGGATCGCGCCGACGGGCGAGAAGGTCGAGAGGTCGTATTTGCAGGGCGCGTAATTGCCGTGCCAGGCGACCACGTCGAGCGGGGAGTGGTCGATCTCGGTCGCGTGAAACTGGCCGCACCATTTCATCACCACGCGCGAAGGCGCGTCGCGGTCTTCGAACCAGGCGACCGGGGTCTTGAAATCGCGCGGATTGGCGAGGCAGTTGGCGCCGATCGGCCCGCGATAGGGCAGGTCGAATTTCTGCCCGTAATTTTCGCAGACAAAGCCGCGCGCGGGGCCTTCGACAAGCTCCACGCGATAGACCAGCCCGCGCGGCAGGATGGCGATTTCGCGCGGTGCGATGTCGATCACGCCAAGCTCGGTGACAAAGCGCAGGCGCCCCTCCTGCGGCACCACCAGCAGTTCGCTGTCGGCGGAGGTGAAATATTCGTCCTGCATGCTTTCGGTGACCAGATAGATATGGCTGGCCATGCCCACCTGGGTATTGACATCGCCCGCCGTGGTCATGGTCCGCATGCCGGTGATCCAGGTGAGCGGTGCATCGCCCATGGGCAGCGGGTCCCAGCGGTACTGGCCCAGGCTCACGCGGCCCGGGTCGATATCGGGCGCCGAGCGCCAGTAGGGCACGGGAGTGGGCGCAAACCGCCCCACATGCTTCACCGAAGGCCGGATCCGGTAGCACCAGGTGCGTTCGTTCTGCCCGCGCGGGGCGGTGAAGGCGGTGCCCGAAAGCTGCTCGGCATAGAGCCCGTAGGCGCATTTCTGCGGGCTGTTCATCCCCTGCGGCAGGGCGCCGGGCAGGGCCTCGGTCTCGAAGTCGTTGCCAAAGCCGGGCATGTAGCCCGCAGGCTCGGTGCTGGTCATGGAAGCCTCCCTGTTCGCGGGGCGAGTGTATCGTTGCATCTGCAATGAGGTCAAGCGCCATGGCCGCGCCAGCCATGCCGGTTTCGCTTGATCTGGCGCCGGGAAAGGTGTGTTCTGCCTGAAATTCGGTTGAGCACATGAAAGGAAGGCAGAATGATCGGTTTCATCAAGACGACGGTATTTTCGCTGATTCTTGGTCTCGGGGCACTGTCGGTACAGGCGGCACAGGCCGGTGGCTGTATCGAGGAGGCCGGCGGGACGATCACCTTTCGCCTGAACGGCCAGGTCTATCTGTCAGACAGGATCACGGATTATCTCGCGAATATAGCCCCGCGCGACCTGTATAATTCGCGTGGCGTGCGCCTGGGCGATGTCGGGGCGATCCTGCAGCAGGACCGGGCCAACCTGCACAAGACCGGCATGGCCGATGGTAGCGGCGACTTTGTCGATCTGCCCGACAATTACTTTACCAGCCTCCAGCGGCGCCGGCTTCTTTCGACCGCGCCCCGGTTCTACTACTGCAATCTGTCCAGAGGCGACATTGCCCGGATCGAGGAGGGCATCCTGAATGCACGGCTTTCCGGCCTTCTGTGGGTATCGGTATTCCGCCTGCCGGACGGCCGCCTTGCCCTCGCTCTTTCGGTTGCGGGTTAAATGCCGACAATTTGAAAGGTTAAGCGCCCGTTTACGCCCCCGTGTTACACCTGATCCCGGGTGAACAAAGAGGTGGTGGGATGACTGCGCAATCAAACGCGCCGAACGTCATTATCAAGAAGGTGAAGAAGGTCCAGGGCGGCGGCCATCATGGCGGTGCCTGGAAGGTGGCCTATGCCGACTTCGTGACCGCGATGATGGCGTTCTTTCTGCTCATGTGGCTGCTCAATGCAACCACGGAAAAACAGCGCAAGGGCATCGCCGATTACTTCTCGCCGACGATCCCGGCGAGCCGGGTATCGGGCGGTGGCGACGGCGCCTTCGGCGGCGATTCGGTGTTTACCGAAGAGACGCTCGCGCGCAACGGCATGGGTGGCGCGCCCGGGGATCCCGGCGAGTCCGCTCAGCCGGACCGGAACACCGACGCCGAAACCGAGCAGTTGAAGGCACTCGAGGAAATGCTGACCGGCGCTTCCGGCGAAAGCATGGTCAGCGACGACGTGCTGCGCCATATCGTGACAAAGGTGACGGACGAAGGGCTTCTGATCGAGCTTTTCGACATCGAGGGCGACCCGCTCTTTTACGAAGGCAGCGACCGGCCCAGGCCACTCATGCGCGAACTCACGCAGATGATGGCCGAGGTGTTTGCCCTGGTCAGGAATCAGGTGGCAATCGCCGGGCATGTGCAATCGCAACCGCTGGTCGTGGCAAGCAACCCCAACTGGGAGCTCTCCGCAGCCAGGGCCGATGCCACCCGCAAGCTGCTCGAAGAGGCCGGGCTGGTGAAGGAGAGGGTTCAGCGGGTGACCGGATTTGCCGACCGCAAACCGGCCACGGACAACCCCATGGCCATCCGCAACAACCGCATCGTCCTGGTGCTCCTGCGCTCGGATCTGTGAGGAAAAGGATAGGTTTTTATCTGTTAAACGCCTGTTAAGCGGCATCGGGTATTGCTGTCACCGGACAGAAATGATGCAGCAGAAAGGCGCACCATGACCATATCCTCCGCTCTGAGTGCCGGCGTGGCCGGGCTAAACGCAAATGCGACCCGGCTTGCGACCATTTCGGACAATATCGCCAATTCCGGCACCTTCGGCTACAAGCGGGCCAATGCCGACTTTCAGAGCCTCGTCATTTCCAGTACGAACGGGGCCGGGAAATATTCCGCTGGCGGAGTCCGTGCTACAACCACTCGCCTGATCGACGAACACGGTCCGCTGGTGGCCACATCGAACGCCATGGACATCGCCATTGGCGGACGGGGCATGTTGCCGGTGACGACGGCGGTGTCTCTGGGCTCGACCAGTGGCGACAAACCGATGATGATGACCACCACGGGCTCGTTTCACACCGATTCCAACGGCGTCCTGATGACCGATTCCGGCCTTGTATTACTGGGCGTCCCTGCTGATGCAGACGGAACCATTCCGACTTTCGCCCGCGACACCGTTGCCGACCTGGAGCCGGTCGTGATCAATGCCAACCAGACCGCAGGCGACCCGACCACCGAGCTGAACCTCGGGGTCAACCTGCCGGCAGTCGATACCGAGGCTGGCGCGAGCGGCGATACCCTGCCGCTCTCGGTCGAGTATTTCGGCAATCTCGGCACGTCCGAATCCCTTGACATCGAATTCACGCCGACGGTGCCTGCCACCGGCTCTTCCAATACCTGGACCATGGTGATCAAGGATTCCGCTTCCAATGGCGCGACAATCGGGGAATACACACTGGTATTCGATGACAGCCGTACCAATGGCGGCACCTTGTCTTCGGTCACGGTGGTTTCCGGCGGGTCATATGATTCGACGACCGGAGAACTCTCCCTGACCGTGGCCGGCGGACCCCTGGCAATGACCATCGGCAAGATCGGCGACCCGAACGGGCTCACCCAGCTTTCCGATTCCTTCGCGCCTACCTCGATCACCAAGGATGGTTCGCCCGTGGGCAACCTGACCGCGGTCGAGATCGACGATCAGGGATACATCTCCGCCACCTACGATACCGGCTTCATCCGTACGATTTATCAGGTGCCTCTGGTGGACGTACCTAATCCGAACGGATTGCTGTCACTGTCGAACCAGGCCTATCAGGTCTCCCCGCAATCGGGCTCATTCTTCCTCTGGGATGCCGGTGACGGGCCGACCGGCGAGGTGGTTGGCTTCGCGCGCGAGGGTTCCACGACCGATGTCGCCGGCGAACTGACCAACCTGATCCAGACCCAGCGGGCCTATTCTTCCAATGCCAAGGTGATCCAGACCGTGGATGAAATGCTGCAAGAGACCACAAATATCAAGCGCTGATCCTGAGCGCTGGAAGGAACCTGCCCGATGAGCATCTCCGGGTCACTCTACAACGCCCTTTCCGGCCTCTCGGCGGCCTCCCGCGCCGCCGAAGTGGTGTCTTCCAACGTCGCCAATGCAATGACCGAAGGCTATGGCACGCGCCGGCTCGAACTCTCATCGCGAACCGTCGGTCTGTCCGGCTACGGGGTACATGTCGACGGGATCGTGCGGGATGTGGATGAAGGCCTGATCGAAAGTCGGCGCCTGGCCCAGGCCGGGGTGGGATATGGCGATACCAAGTCGGCGTTCTTTGCCGACCTGGAACAGGTGCTCGGAACCCCGGACCAACCCGGCTCGCTTTCCGGACGGCTGGCCCGTTTCGAAAGCGCCCTGATCGAGGCCAGCGCCAATCCGGCAAGCGAGGCGCGTCTTGGCAACGTACTGAGCGCGGCCCAGGGGCTGGTCAGCAAACTGAACCAGTCCACAGCCTCCATTCAGGCCGCCCGCGTGGACGCCGATCACACCATTGCCGCCCAGGTCGAAAAGCTCAACTCCGGCCTGCAAACCATCGAGAACATCAATAACGCCATCCAGGAAAGCCTGGCGCGCGGACTCGACCCTTCGTCGCTGATGGATCTGCGCCAACAAAATATTGACGAGCTCTCCTCGATCATTCCCCTGCGCCAGGTGCCGCGGGAGCATGGCAAGGTTGCGCTGTTCACACCGGGGGGAGCCATCGTCCTGGATGGCCGCGCCGCCACCTTCGGCTTCAGCCCGACCGGTACGATCGTGCCGGAAATGCGCGTGGACCCGGGTGTGCTCTCCGGCCTGACCATCAACGGCAATGCCGTGCCCACTTCCGGCGCACGCAGCCCGATCGCCGGCGGCTCCCTGGCAGCCCTCTTCGAGATACGCGATGAAAGCGCAGTCAGCGCGCAGACCCGGCTGGACGCCCTGGCACGGGACCTGGTGGAGCGTTTTCAGGACCCGGGGCTTGATTCGACCCGTGCCGTCGGCGACCCCGGCCTGTTTACCGATGCCGGCGGAGCCTTTGTCCCGGCGGACGAGATAGCCCTTTCGGAACGTATCAGGATCAACGCAGCGGTTGACCCGGAACAGGGCGGGGCCACCTGGCGCCTGCGCGACGGGCTGGGGGCCACGGTGCCCGGCGATGTTGGTAACGGCGCCCTGCTTGCCGACATGACGACGGCCCTGACCGCCAACCGCACGCCCGCTTCCGGAGGCTTCAGCGGCGCGGCCCACAGTGCCAGCGGTCTTGCCGGCGAATACCTCTCCCTGATCGGTGCCAGTCGCCGTAACAGCGAAGCCGAGCTGGGCTTTGCCGCCGCCAGACATGAAACGCTCAAACAGATGGAACTGGAAACCGGAGTGGATACAGATGCCGAAATGCAGAAGCTCCTGCAGATCGAGCAGGCCTATGCCGCCAATGCCAAGGTCATGACGACGGCTGGCGAATTGCTCCAGATACTCATGAACCTGTAGGAACGCCAATGAATCCAGTCTCGATAGGTGATCTCGCGCGCCTTTTTCAAGGCCGACAACTGGCCGGCAGCCTGAAGGCCAACCTCACTCGCCTCAGCCGCGAAATGACCACCGGCCTGCGCGATGACATTTCCTCGGCCCTGTCCGGGGATTTTGGCCCGATGGCGGATATCGAACGCCTGCTGACGACAGTGAAATCACGCCAGACATCTGCAAGCGAAGCGGCATTTGTCACCGAAGTCATGCAGACATCCCTGGAAAGCATCCAGGAAAACGGACGTGCGCTGAACTCCGCCCTGTTGACAGTACGCGACACCGACAATGCCACCACCCGCCAGGCAATCGCCCAGAACGCGCGCGAACGGTTCTCCATGCTGACCGATACGCTGAACACGAATATCGCAGGCCGGACATTATTCGGCGGCGGAGCTACGGACCGGGCTGCCATCGCAAGCGCGTCCGACATGCTTGCCGCCCTGAAAGCAGCAACCGCAGCAGAAACCAACGCCGATGGAGTGATAGCCGTGGTCGACGACTGGTTCGACACGCCCGGGGGCGGCTTTGAAACCAGCGGCTATCTTGGCTCCGATACGCCAATGGCAGTCTTCCAGTTCGGCGCAGGCGACCGGGTACAGCCGGATTTTCGTGCCGATGACCCGGCATTGCGCAAAGTCATGAAAGGCTTCGCGCTCGCGGCTCTGGTGGGCGAGGGCACGCTGGCCGGCAATCCAACCGGGCAGATCGCCCTGCTGCGGGCTGCTGGAGAGCGGATGGTCAACGCAGACCAGGCGCTGACCTCCCTGCGTGCAGAACTGGGGCTCGCTCAGGAGCGGATCGAGGATGCTGGCACTCGTCTGTCGGCTGAGCAGACATCGCTCGAACTGGCCCGCAATCAACTGATCGCGGTCGATCCCTATGAAGCGGCCAGTGAACTGGAAGCCACCTACTCCCAGCTTGAGACATTCTACACCGTTACCTCGCGTCTGGCGCGCCTCAATTTCACGGATTTCATGCGATGAGACTGTTTGGCCGATACCTGCTGATCGCATTGTTGATCCTGCTCGATCTCCTGCCGGGAACAATCCTTGCCGGACCTTCGGTTCGGATCAAGGACCTGGTCGAATTCGATGGCGTCCGCGGCAATGATCTGATCGGCTATGGCCTGGTCGTTGGTCTCAATGGCACCGGAGACGGCATTCGCAATGCACCGTTCACCGAGGATATCATGTCCAATATCCTCGAACGCCTCGGAGTCAACATTACCGGCGAGCAGTTTCGGCCAAAGAACGTGGCAGCGGTATTCGTCACCGCGGAACTGCCACCCTTTGCCCGAGCCGGATCGCGCATTGATGTGACGATCTCGGCCATTGGCGATGCAAAGAGCCTGCTGGGCGGCACCCTGATCATGACTCCCCTGACCGCGGCCGATGGCGAGATCTATGCAGTCGCCCAGGGGACGGTCATCGCTGGCGGAGTCTCCGCCGAGGGCGACGGTGCCAGTGTCGTGCAGGGCGTACCGACAGCCGGAATGATCCCGTCGGGCGCGCGGGTGGAGCGAGAGCTTGAATTCGACTTTACCCAGCTGACCTCGATCCGCCTGGCACTGCGCAACCCGGATTTCACCACTGCCGAGCGCATAGAAAACGTAATCAACGACAAATACGGCAGGATCGTCTCCCGTATGCTCGATTCCGGCACCGTACTCCTGGATATTGCGGCCACGAGGGCCTTGTCACCCGCCCATGCCATTGGAGAAATCGAAAATCTGACCGTCACCCCGGAGGTCAAGGCCAGGGTGGTGGTGGATCAGCGCTCCGGCACCATCGTCATGGGGGAGGATGTGCGCATCAACCGGGTGGCGGTGAGCCAGGGCAACCTGACCCTGCGCATCCAGGAAGAGCCGATCGTCGTGCAGCCGAACCCGTTTTCCGCAGGCGAAACCATCGTCGTGCCCCGCACCAGCGCCTCGATTACCGAGGGTCAGAGCCCGGGACTGGCCGAAATCCGCGACGGCACCACGCTTTCGGAGGTGATCGCCGGACTGAATGCGCTCGGCGTCTCACCGCGCGACATGATCGACATACTCAAGAGCATCAAGGCCGCCGGTGCGCTGAACGCGGAATTCATCGTGCGCTGACACTTCCTGAAAGCACTCCCGCTCGCGCAATCCTTTATGTCAGGAGTGGCGGGGCTGACGCCAGCGTGCGAGGACGGAGCCTGCCTCCAAGGGGGCTTCCGGGGCATTCCCCCTGATACCCCCCGGCGTGTCCGAAAGAACCGGTGCCGGTGCCGGTTGGGTGACATTTTCAACATCAATGAAAGTGTGCCTGTCGCGGTTGTGACGGTGTGCAGGAGCCTCCCTGAGGCTCAGAACCGGCGTCACACAGGCATCGCTCCCCTCCATGATCCGGGCCCATTCATCGCGGCTCTTCTCGCGGAACCGCGCGGCAAATATCGCGCGCAGCGCCGGCCAGTTGGCCGGGTCGGAACGGTCGGGCAGATCATCGGGGGCAAGGCCCAGCCGCATGGTGAATTCCGCGTAGAATTGCTCCTCGAGCGCGCCCACGGCGACAAACCCGCCGCAGGCGCATTCGTAGGTCGTGTAGAAGGGCGCGTGGCCGTCGAGCAGGTTGGCTTCTCTTTCATCGCGCCAGACGCCCGAGGCCGCCATGCCGTGGATCATGGCGGCGAGATGGCTGGTGCCGTCGGTAATGGCGCAATCCACCACCTGCCCCCGCCCGGTGAGACGCGCCACATGCAGGGCCGCGAGCATCCCGGCCACCAGATACATGGCCCCGCCACCGAAATCGCCCACAAGATTCAGCGGGGGCACGGGCCCCTCGGCCGGGCCGATCGCGTGCAGGGCGCCGGTGAGGCCGATATAGTTGATGTCATGGCCGGCGGTATGGGCGAGCGCCCCGCTCTGCCCCCAGCCGGTCATGCGCCCGTATATGAGCGCCGGATTGGTCTTGCAAAAAACCTCCGGTCCCAGCCCCAGCCGCTCCATGACGCCGGGGCGCATCCCTTCGATCAGCATGTCGGCGGCGGCAATCAGGGCGCGGGCGGTGGCAAGGTCATCGGCATCCTTGAGGTCGAGGGCGACGAAATCGCGGCCGCGATTGAGGAAGTCATGGCGCATCGGGATCAGCGGCTTGAGCCCCGGCCGCTCGATGCGCACCACCTCGGCCCCCATGTCGGCGAGCCACATGGCGGCAAAGGGGGTGGGGCCGAGCCCGGCCATTTCCACCACCCTGAGGCCGGCGAGCGGGCCTTCGGGTCCTGCCGCCGGCTCAGACATCGAGGCTCCGCGCGATCAGCTCCTTCATGATCTCGTTGGTGCCGCCATAGATGCGCTGGACCCGTGCATCGGCATAGGCGCGCGAGATCGGGTATTCGGCCATGTAGCCGTAGCCGCCGAAAAGCTGCAGGCATTCGTCCACCACCTTGCCCTGGGCCTCGGAGCCGTAGAGCTTGGCCATGGAGGCGGTGGCGGCATCGAGGGTGCCGTCGATCAGCCGGCCGATGGACTGGGTGACAAAGGCGCGCAGGACCTCGGTGCGGGTCTTGCATTCGGCGAGCTTGAAGCGGGTGTTCTGAAAGTCCATGATCCGCTGGCCGAAGGCCCTGCGCTCCCGGACGTATCGAACCGTCTCGGCCAGGGCGAAATCCATCGCCCCCAGCGCCTGGATGGCGATCAGCAGGCGCTCCCAGGGAAGCTGCTTCATCAGCTGGTAAAAGCCCTGCCCCTCCTCCGCGCCCAAGAGGTTGGTCAGCGGCACCTTGACATCCTCGTAAAAAAGCTCGGCGGTGTCATTGCCCTTCATGCCCAGCTTCTTCAGCGGCTTGCCGCGGCTGAAGCCCTCTGCCTCTGCCGGCTCGACGACGATCAGGGAGATCCCCCTGGTGCCGGCCTCGGGGTCGGTCCGGGCGACGGTGATGACCAGATCGGCCGAGCCGCCATTGGTGATGAATATCTTGGAGCCGTTGAGCCGGTAGAGATTGCCCTCGCGCGCGGCACTGGTGCGGATCGCCTTGAGGTCGGAGCCGGTGGAAGGCTCGGTCATCGCCAGCGCGCCGATGGTCTCGCCGGCGACCAGGCCGGGCAGCCAGCGTGCCTTCTGCTCCTCGGTGCCATAAGTGGCGATGTAGTGGATCACGATCGACTGGATGCCCATGCCCCAGTTCACATCCCCCAGCCGGGCCTGCTCGTAAAGCGCGATGGCGTCAAAGCCGATATCGCCGCCGGCGCCGCCATGTTCCTCGGCCACCGCGCCGCCCAGGATACCCGCCGCGCCGGCCTTGTGCCAGAAGTCCCGGCCCACCACGCCGGCCTCCACCCAGGCGTCGATATTCGGCGCCATTTCCTCGGCGAAGAAGCGGCGGACCATCTCGGCAAACATGCCGTGCTCTTCGCTGGCCCAGGGCGGAGAATCGGATAACAGGGACATGCAAGACCTCGCTGGTTGACCGGACGCGTTGGTTATAGCACCCCGGCATCCGTGCCGCGAGATGACGTGACGTAAGCCGCCGGGATCGCCGGGATCACAGCTTTGTGGCGATGTTCAGCAGGCTATCGACAAAGGCGATGACGCTGCGCGCCGGGCCGACCGGGCTTTCGGTGGCGATCACCGTATCGCGCGGGTTGACCCGGAAGTTGCGCGCGGCGAACAGCCCGTCGGCGCTGGTCAGGTCGAAGGTGAAGATCACCTGCCGCTTTTCGGGCCCGTGGGCGCGGGGCGGCGAAGTCGCCCCCTCGGGATATTCGCGCAGGATCAGCACGCCCTTGAGGTTGGCCCGCGCGTCCTGCAGCCCGCCGACCATCGACAACGCCTCGAGCGCGGTGATGCGCTCGCGGTCGAAAGGGACGAGCTGTTCCTTGCCGGTGGCGCCGAAGGCGACGAAATAGCGCTCGTCTTCTTCGATGATCACCCGGTCGCCGCCGCGCATGGTGATGTCGCGGCGGGCATTGGAAAAGAGTTCGTCGGCGCGGATCTCGTAGCTGTGTCCGTTGCGTATCAGGCGCACCAGCGGGTTCTTCAGCGCGGGGATGATGCCACCCGACTGGGCGATCAGGCTGAGCAGGGTCACCCTGCGGCCATGCAGCGCGACGCTGCCGGGGCGCGCCACGCCGCTCACCATGTCCACCGTATTGGCCTGACCCGGTGTCACCTGCAGCTGCACCTGGGCCGATTGCGAAATCGTGCTCAGGGCATCCTGCACCTCGCTGCGCGCCTGAGAGGGGGTCATGCCATTGATCCGCACTTCGCCCACATAGGGCACGAAAATCGTCCCGGCCGGCGATACCTCGAGATTTGGCAGGTTGGTAGCTGGCTGGCCGGGGCTGGTCAGAAGCGAGGTATCCTGGCTGTCCCAGACGACCAGGCTGACACGGTCCCCGGGCCTGATATAGGCCGACCCGGGCCCGCCGCCACCGGAAAGCCAGCGATAGGCGCCGGACCAGCCGGTGACCGGCCATTTCGCAATTTCGGGCAGGGATGCGCGGGTGACGGCGACCACCGAAAAGGATGACTCGGTGCTGGCGCTTTCACGCAGAATTTCCCGGTCAATGGCAACTCCACGCGGCAGGGAGCAGGCGCTCAGCGCAAGAAACGCGATCAACAGAAGCCGTGCCTGGCTCATGCTCCCCCCTGAAATGCCTGCAGCTCGCACTTTTATTAAAAGCTGGCAGTGTTATACAGCGCATACTTGTCCGCGTCACCTGGAAAAGCAAGATGCTGCCGCCGCATGACCCCCTCAAACTGCTGGTCCTCGGTGCCGGAGGGCGGGTTGGCCGGATGCTGTCCCGGTATTGGCACGAAACGGCGCCGGATGGATTTTGCCTGATATTTCAGACATCTGGCAGGCAACCCGCTCTGCCTGCCCCGCCGCCTCCCGGCCATGTTCGCTGGCAGCCAGGAGATGACCTCGCGCCATTTTCCGGGGTGCGGGTGCTGCTGGTGCTGTGGGGGGTGACAGCGGGCAGCGACCGGGCGATGCGCCACAATACCGCCCTGGCGCTTGCGGCGCTGGAGATGGCCGCAAGGCTCGGGGCGGAGCGGGTGCTGCTCGCTTCTTCGGCGGCGGTCTATACCGGCACGCAGGCAGACAGGCACCGGGAGGATGAGGCGCTGGCCCCGCCGCCCGGTGCTTACGGGCGAGCCAAGCTGGAGATGGAGCGCGCCGCCCGGCAATGGGTGCGGGCGCGCAGTCGCCCGCGGCTCGCGCTCCTGCGCATGGCCAATGTGGTCGGGGCCGACAGCCTGTTTGCCAGCCTTGATCGCGGGAGCGAGGTGCGGCTTGACCGCTTCGCCTCCGGCGCCGGGCCGCAGCGCAGCTACCTGGCCATCGAGGACCTCGCCCGGGCCGCGGAGGCGCTGGCCACCTGCCCGGAGGACGCACTGCCCGACGTGGTGAACCTGGCCGGCGAGCGGGCGCTGGCCATGACCGACCTGGTCCGGGAAGCCGGGGCAAGGGCGGTCTGGCGCCCGGCCCCGCCCTCGGCGCTGGAGCGGGTCGAGCTGGACACGACGCGCCTGCAGCGCCTCGTCGGGCAGATGGCCGTCTCCAGCGATGCGGCGCGCGCCATTGCCTCCTGGCGACGCTGGGGGGAGTGCGGGGAACGGGGGGACAGGCCATGAGCTTCGGCAAGCGGCTGATGGACATCGTGCTGGCGCTGCTGTTGTCGGTGCTGCTCGCGCCGGTCATCCTCGTCCTGGCGCTGGCGGTGCTGCTGGCCGACGGTCGCCCGGTCTTCTTCGGCTCGCTGCGCGCGCGGGCGCCGGGGCAGAATTTCCGCCTGTGGAAGTTCCGCACCATGACGGTCGATTCGGCCGATGCGGGGGTGACCGGCGGCGACAAGCAGCAGAGGATCACCCGGATCGGCGGATTCCTGCGACGCAGCCGCCTCGACGAATTCCCGCAATTGTGGAACATCCTCCGGGGCGACATCTCCTTTGTCGGCCCGCGCCCGCCGCTGCCGCGCTATGTGGAGATGTTCCCGGAGCTCTACGCAGAGGTGCTCCGCAGCCGCCCCGGCGTGACCGGCCTGGCGACGCTGGTCTATCACGAAACCGAGGAAAAGCTGCTGAAATCCTGCCGGACCGCCGAAGAAACCGAGGCCGTCTATACGCGCCGCTGCATCCCGCGCAAGGCGCGCCTCGACCTGCTCTATGCCAAGCGGCGAACCCTGTGCAGCGACCTCGTCCTGATCCTCGTCACCGCTGGCGGACGGCGCTGGTGGCGCCGGCGCCGCGGGAGGGGGGCGATACGGGTCAAGAACGGGTGATTTCAATCATTGGTTACATTTACTGCCCGGATACCCTTGCCCTCGCCAATATGAATCTGGTAGCCTCGCAGGCGGGGTTGAGCAGTTCTGACAAGCTGGGCTGGGACAGCGATGAACAGGCCAAAAGGCCGCAGCGTATGGACGGGATCGACCTTACATGCTTCACAAACTGCTGCTCTCCCTCTCCCGCCGGCAGAAAAGCCGGATCCTGCTTTTCCTCGACATCTGTAACGCTGTGGCGGCTTTCTATTTCGCCTGGCTGCTGGTGCGCGGCGGCCTTCCGCCCATGGGCGAATTGGTGCAGTCGCTCCGTTTCCCGGGCGCACTGATACCCGCGAGCATCCTGCTGACGGTCGGCTTCGGCCTGCACCGGATGAAGCTGAACGCTTACGAGATGCAGGGCATTCTCGACAGCACCGCCATTGCGGTGGCGCTGGGGCTGGTCGGAGCGGCCGTCAACATGCTGCCGGGCCTGCAACTGCCGGAGCAGGTGTTCATCGTGCAGTCCATGGCGCACGCGATCCTTTCGGTCAGCAGCCGCCTCCTGCTGCGCTGGTACGTGATCCGGCTCTATGCCCGCAACAGCAACAGAAAGCGGGTGCTGGTCTATGGCGCAGGGCAGACCGGCCAGCAACTGGCCGCGGCGCTCAGGACCGACCACGCCTTTACCCCCGTCGCCTTTGTCGATGACAATACCAGCCTGAAAGGGATGACCATCGGCGGGCTCAGGGTGCATTCGCCGGTGGACGTGGATGCGCTGATCCGGCGCGAGCGGATCGACCGCGTGGTCCTGGCCATGCCTTCGGCCAGCCCGGCGACACGGGCAGCCATATCGCGCCGGCTGGCAAAGACCGGCTGCGAGGTGCACGCGGTGCCGTCCTTTGCCGAACTGCTGGTCGAGGGGAAAGCCACCGAAAGGGCCATGCCGGTAGTGGTCAAGGAACTGCTCGGGCGACCTGCCTTCAAGGACAGCCTGCCGGAAGTGAACGGCGCCTATCACAAGCGTTGCATTCTGGTGACCGGGGCCGGCGGCTCCATCGGCACCGAGCTGTGCCGGCAACTTCTGGCTGCCCGGCCCGAATGCCTGATCCTGCTCGATCACAGCGAGTTCGCGCTGTACGAAATCAACCACGAATTGCAGGCGCTGGGACAGGATTGCCGGATCGTGCCGGTGCTGGGCTCGGTGACCAACGCGGCACTGATGCGCCGCCTGATGCGCAGCTACCGGATAGAGGTGGTGCTCCACGCAGCCGCCTACAAGCATCTGCCAATGGTTCAGATGAACAAGCTGGTCGGCCTGGAGAATAACGTGCTTGGCACCAAGATCGTCGCCAGTGCGGCAGCAGAAGCCGGGGTCGAGCGCTTCATTCTCGTCTCCAGCGACAAGGCCGTGCGTCCGACCTCGGTCATGGGCGCCTCCAAGCGAATGGCCGAAATGGTGGTGCAGGACATGGCCGCACGCGGCACCGGCACCAAGTTTTCCATGGTCCGCTTCGGCAATGTGCTCGGCTCCTCCGGTTCGGTTCTGCCGCGTTTCCAGAGCCAGATCGAAGCCGGCGGGCCGGTGACGCTGACCCACCGGCGCGCCACCCGCTTCTTCATGACCGTATCCGAGGCCGTCTCGCTGGTGCTGCTGGCCGGCACCTATGCCCAGGGCGGGGAGGTCTTCGTGCTCGACATGGGCAAGCCGGTCCAGATCCTCAAACTCGCCCGGCAGATGATCCGCCACGCAGGCTACACGGTGCGCGATGCCGACAACCCGGACGGCGATATCGAGATCGTCGAGATCGGCCTGCGCCCGGGCGAAAAGCTGCATGAGGAGCTGCTGATCGGCTCCGACATGCTGACCACGCCGCACCAGAAGATCCTGCGCGCGCAGGAAGTCTGCCCGTCATCCGGGGAGGTGGAGACCATGCTCGCGGAGCTTCGCAGGGCGGTTGATGCGGGCGATGAAGCGCATCTTGACCGCTTTATCGCGAAATGGGTGGAAAGCGCTGGCGCCAATGTGCGGGTGCTCGCCGAAAATGGAAGGCGTGAAACCGCAACGCCCGCCTCACAGGGTGCAGCCGAACCCGGCGCCGGATACTGAGCCAGCCGCTCGGTCCAGCTCCTTATCGCCTCTGGTGGGGAACTTCGGGTCAGGGGAAACGATTTTTCGCAGAAAAATCGGCGCCCCGCCGGCCGAGGTGGCGCGCGCCCCGCGCCCGGGCGAGCGCGATCTGGCGCTGGCGTTCGCGAAAGCGCGCGCGGCGCGCCTCGTCGAAAAGGTCGATGCACTGGTGGCAGGAGACGCCCTCTTCGTATTCCGGGCGCGCCTTGTCTTCGGGCAGGATCGGCCGGCGGCAGGCATGGCACAGCTCGTGCGGGCCTTCCTTGAGCCCGTGGCCGACCGATACCCGCCCGTCAAACACGAAGCACGCGCCCCGCCAGCGGCTTTGTTCGGCGGGGATGTCCGCCAGATATTGCAGGATCCCGCCCTTGAGGTGATAGACTTCCTCGACCCCTTGCGAGAGCAGGTAGCTGGTGGATTTCTCGCAGCGGATGCCGCCGGTGCAGAACATCGCCACGCGCTTGTTGTGAAAGCGGTGGGCATTTGCCTGCCACCAGGCGGGAAAGTCGCGAAAGCACGCGGTCTGCGGGTCGATCGCGCCTTCAAACGTGCCGATCGCCACTTCGTAATCGTTGCGGGTGTCGATCACCACCACGTCATCCGCGGCGATGAGGTCGTTCCACGCCTCGGGCGGCACATATCGGCCGACGGCGGCGCGCGGGTCCACGCCGGGCACGCCAAGGGTGACGATCTCGCGCTTGAGGCGCACCTTCATGCGGCCGAAAGGGGGATTTTCGGCGCTCGCCTCCTTCCAGGCGAGATCGGCGCAGCCGGGGAGCGCGCGGATATGGGCGAGCATGGCGTCGATCCCGGTGCGCGGGCCGGCAATGGTGCCATTGATCCCCTCGCACGCCAGTAGCAGCGTGCCGGTGACGCCCTCGCGCTCGGCCAGCGTGAGCAGCGGGGCGCGCAGGGCGGCGGGGTCTTCGAAGCGGGTGAAATGGTAGAGCGCGGCGATCCTGTGCATGGGGCGGGCTTAGCCGCCGATACCGCGGGGTGCAAGGGCGCACGGCTTGACATTTACCCGCGCCCGGCGGCATCGAGTGGGCAGGAGGTATGCGCGATGTCCAGATTTTTCCGGCTGCTTGCGGCGGTCCTGATCCTGCTCCCCGCCCCTGTCCTTGCCGAGCGGCAGGTGCCCGGGAACGCGGCGGAAATACAGCTTTCCTTCGCCCCGGTGGCGGCGCGCGCGGTGCCGGCGGTGGCCTCGGTCTTTGCCACTTCCGAAGCGCGGCCGGGGGGGGCGTTTGCCAATGACCCGCTGTTTGCCGAGCTGTTTCGCGGCTTTGGCGGCGTGCCGGAGGAGCAGAACGCCCTGGGCGCCGGCGTGCTGGTGGGCGGCGGGTTGCTGGTGACCAATTACCACGTGGTGCAGGATGCCGACACGATCCGCGTGGTGCTCGCCGACCGGCGCGAATACGAGGCCGGCGTGGCGCTGGCCGACGAGGCGGCCGATATCGCGGTGCTGCGGCTTGAGGGCGCGGGGGTCGAAGACCTGCCCGCCCTGCCGATCGGCGATTCCGACAGCCTGCAGGTGGGCGACCTGGTGCTGGCGATCGGCAATCCTTTCGGCGTCGGGCTCAGCGTCTCCTCGGGGATCGTCTCGGGCCTCGCCCGCGCCCGGCGCGAGGGGGGCGGGCTCGGCAATGCGCGCTTCTTCCTGCAGACCGACGCGCCGATCAACCCGGGCAATTCCGGCGGCGCGCTGGTCAACATGAAGGGCGAGCTGGTGGGGATCAACACCCTGATCGTCACCCGCTCCGGCGGCTCCAACGGTCTCGGCTTCGCCATCCCGGTGAATATCGTGCGCCAGATCGTGGCCCAGGCGCGCGCCGGCAAGAGCCGCTTCGAGCGTCCCTGGATCGGGCTCGACGTGCAGGAGGTGGATGCGGGGCTCGCCGAGGCGCTGGGCATGGACCGCCCGCAGGGTCTGCTGGTGCGCGGGCTCGATCCCGACAGCCCCTTCGAGCGCGCCGGGCTCAAGCCGGGCGACGTGCTGCTGGCGCTCGATGGCCACGCGGTCAATACCGCCGCCGGGCTCGACTTCCGCATGGCCAGCGCAACCCCGGGCAGCGAAATCGCGGTGAAGTGGCTCAGCGACGGCGAGGAAAGGACCGCCCCGGTCGCGGTAATGCCCCCGCCCAAGGCCGCCCTCGCTGCCGCCGGCGGCCCTCTCACCATCACCGCCCCCGGCCCGCTCCAGGGCCGCAGGCTTGCCGCGCTCACCCCGGACCTCGCCCGCCGCCTGGGCCTGCGCCGCGCGCCCCGGGGCGTGGTTGTG
>JALWTH010000043.1 GCA_027082975.1 Paracoccaceae bacterium
TCTCCCGCGCCGAAGACCCCCGCAAGGCCGCGCGGGAGATCGCCGCCAGCCTTTGAGAGGCGAGCGCGGCACCGGCGCCATTCTCAAGACCGCAGGCGGTATCGCGCTTCCGGGACATGCCCCCCCAATCGCAACCGGGTTGACGCATCCCTTGGCATGGCTTTTCATTACCTCGCGCATATCGCAACAATTGACGCCTGTTATTGCGAGCCGCCTGTTAACCGATTACCGAAACCCCGCATGGTGCCATCCCATGCAAAACAAAGGAAATTCTCATGAACAGATCGAAGCGGGCATTTCTCGGAGTCTTTCCCGCCCTGCTGGCGGCGGCGGTCAGCCTGACCCCGTATGCGGCCCTTGGGGGGACCGTGCAACGTCTCTCCATTAACATCACCGCCAGAATTGGGCGCGACGAGACACGGGACCGCTTCTCCCTGAACAGGGAGCAGCTATCCACGCTCAGCGGCCTGTCGGGCGGCAGGCGGGGCGCATTTCTGTCGGATATCATCCTGCGCCGGCTTGCGCATCTTCTCCCGGATATTCCCTGGCCGCAGGTCCGCAGGGATATCGGCAGGGAGATAGACCGCCAGACGGATCAACTCTATGCCAATGGCGCAGGCGAGAATATGGTCAGGGAAGAAGCAATCAAGGTCGCGTTCCGCTGGAAAGGGCCGGGCGATTGGCAGATCAGGATCGAATGCTGATCCGGCCCTGCCCTGGCCCGTCCCGTGGCCGGGCCGGCCTGTCCGCTCCGGCCATTTCCTGCCTGTTATCCCATAACAGCCTGCGGTCATTGACTGACACTCGCATGGTCGGGCCTACTCGCCGCAGGCATCAGCCTTCAATGAAAAAGGAATCCATATGACCTTCAGCAAACGCACATTCCTCGCCCTCGCCACGGCCATCGGCCTCGGCCCCCTCGCCGCCCTGGCCGAGGGCAGCGAAGACCCGATCCCGGGCATTGACGTGATCGTCGAGCGCGACCCATCGGCGATCCCGGTCGCGCAAGACCCGCTGCGCGGCGGGCAGGTGGAGAAGTTCAACAGTCTCAAGGGCGCCGAGCGCTCGGCCTTTCTCGCCGGGATCATCACCCGCTCGGTTCTCGATGTGGGCACCGAGGCCAGCCCGGATGCGATCCGCGAGGCGCTGGAGAAGCAGATGGGCGAGAGCTGGTGCGGCCCCTGCAAATATGTGGATGGGGTGATGGAAAACACCCTGAAACTGTCCGATGAGGGCCTGACCATCGTCCTGCGCGTCAAGAAATGAATCAGCGGGGGGCCACGCGCCCCCCGCCCGCATCCTGCCCCGCGCCCGCCGGGTCAGTCTTCGTTTATGTCGTGGCGGATCACCTTGACCTGCCCCTTGCGGATGCCGAAGACCTGGCGCATCACCAGCCACGAGACCAGCGCCACGGCGGCGCTGATGACCAGCATCCACGGCAGGCTCACCGCCACCCCGCCGTAGAGCAGCGCCGACACCACCGCCGCGCCAAAGGCGAAGCCGAGGAAGATATAGCCCGGCGCCAGCATCTCCAGGATCGCCAGTCCCAGCGCCACCGCTGCCCAGAACCACCAGATATTCCACAGCATCACGATTTTCCTTTCAGAAGCTTGAACGCCTCGCCAAAGGCCTCGATCGCGCTGGAGGGCAGGATGATGGTCTGCTTGCCCTCGCCCTCGCCGACCTTGGCCAGGGCCTCGACCTGCTTGAGCGCCACCTGGTATTGCGCCGCTTCGATGCCGTGTTCGGCAATCGCCTTGGCCACCACTTCGGTCGCATAGGCCTCGGCCTCGGCCTGGATGCGCCGGGCCTTGGCGCTCTGCTCGGCGGCATATAGCTCGGCATCCGCGTGCAGCTCCACCGCCCGGCGCTGGCCTTCGGCCTCGGTCACCTGAGCGCGCCGCGCACGCTCGGCATTGAGCTGCTGGAGCATGGCCTCGCGGGTGGCCTGGTCGAGGTTCACGTCCAGGATCTCGGCCCGGGTCACCTCGATCCCCCAATCGTCCACCGCATGGGCCACCTGCTCCTTGACCTTGGCGATCAGCTGGGCGCGGTTTGACTGCACCTCGTCCAGCTCCATCTCGCCGATCCCGGCGCGCACGATCCCGGTCACGGTGGTCAGGATCGCCCCGTCCACGTCGCGGATCCGGTAGACGGTCTTTTCGGGCTCCAGGATGCGGTAGAACACGCTGGTCTCCACCTGCACCAGCACGTTGTCGGCGGTAATGGCGTCCTGACTGTGGTTCGGCAGCTGGCGCTCGAGGATCGAGACCTTGTGCGGCACGCGGTCGAGAAACGGCACCACGAAGTTGATCCCCGGCCCCAGTACCTTGTGCAGCCGGCCGAAGCGCTCGACCACATGCTTTTGCGACTGGGGCACGATGCGCACCCCCAGAAAGACCAGAACGATCAGCAAGACCGCCAGCAGCAGCGGCACGATATTCGAGCCCAGAAACTGCGCGAGGATAGCCTGAATATCCATGAATTCTCCCGGAGGTTGTTTAATGCGTGAGCCTAACATGGGGTTTTTATGGCGGATTTCAATCCGCGGGCGCAAGGGGGAATTATACGGGGAAATTTGCAAGTGCTGGAAATATCTGCATAATTTCACCTTTTCGAGACAGGCGACAGGCTGGATGTTTACGGTTTGTGCTGGTGGGGTTCATGCGCTAGATTGCCCCCATGCCCTCCCTGTGCCGCGACTGCCTTGCCGCCTTCGAAACCGGCGCCCGCTGCCCCGAATGCCGCAGCCCGCGGGTGGTGTCGCACCCGGAGCTGTTCGATCTGTCGATTGCGCATATGGATTGCGATGCCTTCTATGCCAGCGTCGAGAAGCGCGACGATCCCTCCCTGGCCGACAAGCCGGTGATCGTCGGCGGCGGGCGGCGCGGGGTGGTCTCCACCGCCTGCTATATCGCCCGCATCCGCGGGGTGCATTCGGCGATGCCGATGTTTCAGGCGCTCAGGCTCTGCCCGGATGCGGTGGTGATCCGCCCCCGCGGCGACCACTACGCCGCCGTCTCCCGCCAGATCCGCGCGCTGATGGACGAGCTCACCCCCGCCATCGAGCCTCTTTCGCTGGACGAAGCCTTTCTCGACCTGACCGGCACCGAGCGACTCCACCACGCGCCCCCGGCGGTGATGCTCGCCCGCCTGGTCAGGCGCATGGAGGAGGAGCTGGGGCTTTCGGGCTCGATCGGCCTGAGCCACAACAAGTTCCTCGCCAAGATCGCCTCCGATCTCGACAAGCCGCGCGGCTTTTCGGTGATCGGCCGGGCCGAGACGCAGGCCTTTCTCGCCGACAAGCCGGTGGGGCTGATCTGGGGGGTCGGCGCGGTGACCCGCGCGGCACTGGACAAGGCCGGGATCCGCACGATCAGCGACCTTCTGCGCTGGGAGCAGGCCGACCTGATCGCCCGGTTCGGCGATATGGGCCTGCGGCTTTGGCACCTGGCGCGGGGGCGGGATGCGCGCCGGGTAAGCGCCGATCAGCCAATGAAATCAATCTCCAACGAAATCACTCTGCCCGAAGACACCGCCGACCCCGACATCCTCGACGGCCACCTGTGGCGGCTCTCGGAAAAGGTCGCCGACCGCGCCAAGGCCCGCGCCACCGCCGGGCGGGTGGTCACGCTCAAGCTCAAGCGCGCCGACCATACCGGCCTGAGCCGGCGCCAGTCCCTGCCCGATTCGACCCAGAGCGCCGACCGCATCTACCGCCTGACCCGGGCCATGTTCGACCGCGTGGCGGGCGAGGGGCCGTTCCGCCTGATCGGCGTCGGCATCAGCGAGCTTGGCCCCGAGACCGGCGCGGACGCGACCGGCGACCTGCTCGACCCCCATGCCGAAAGGCGCCGCGCGGCCGAGCGCGCCACCGACCGGATCCGCGCCCGCTTCGGCAAGGACGCGATCTTCAGGGGGCGCGCAATGCGGTAGGCGGAAAAACGCGCCGGCGTTAACCACATGTTTGCCTGTTGGCCTTAGCCTTCCTGCGAATCTGTTGGAACGGAGGCTTCTCGACATGGATCACGCAGTACTGGACAAGGAAATTCGCGCCGCCATCGCCGCGCATGACGCCTGGAATCGGCGCCTGACCACCGCGATCAATCTCGGCAATTGCGAAACCGCCCCGGCCGATATCGCCGTGGACAACAAGTGCGATTTCGGCAAGTGGCTGCACGGGCCGGATTTCGACGAGGAGACAAAGGCGGGCAAGCCATATCAGGTGACCAAGCGCCTTCACGCCGAGTTTCACGATGTCGCCGCGCGCGTGGCTGCCCTCGCCGAGCAGGGCAAGAAAGCCGAGGCCTACAACCTGCTGGACGGCGAATATGCCGAAAGGTCATCCAAGCTCCTGCGCGCTCTGACCAAGTGGCGCGGCGAATTGCAGGTGTAGCGGGCGCCTATTCCGCTGCCAGCGGGCGCTTCTCCTGACCCAGAGCGGCGATTTCGCCAATAACCGCATCAAGAAGTGCCTTGAGGTGGCGGAAATTGCCGTTTGGGCGCAATTCGCGTTCGTTCATGTAGAGAGCGCGGTCGATTTCGATCTGCACCACATGCTGCCCCTGTGAAGGCCTGCCGTAATGCTGGGCAATGAAGGCCCCGGCAAAAGGCTTGTTGCGGGCGACACGCAGGCCGGCGGCGACGAAGGCCGCCTCGATCCGGTCGGTGATCCACGCCGAAGCCGAGCTGCCGAAACGATCGCCCAGCACCACCTCCGGGCGATACCGCTCATGGCGGCACAGATTGTGCAGTGCCTCATGCGGCATCGAGTGGCAGTCGATCAGAAGCGCCTGACCAAACTGCGCGTGGCTCTCCTGCAGGAGCTCGCTCAGCATGGCATGATACGGGTGCCAGTATTCGCGGATGCGGGCCTCGGCCTCGGCCAGGGAAATCTTGCCCCGATATATGGCCCTCCCCCCGGACACCACCCGGGGGATGACCCCGAGGCCCGAAGTGATTCTCGGATTGAGCGAGGTGCTCCGTACTCCGCGGATCAGGGCCGGGTCGAGCTCGTCGCTGCCGCGGTTGAGATCGAGCCAGGCCCGCGGCGCTGTCGCCGATAGCAGCGGCGCACCATGTGCCGGGGCCGTGTCGAACAGCATGTCGACAAAGGCGTCCTCCGAAGAGCGCAGCGCCTTGAGACCGATCGCTGCCGCCCGACGAAACGCCCGGCCATAGGCCCGCCCGCTATGCGGCGAGGAAAACACCGCCGCCGTGCTGCGCCGGATCGGCATGGTCAGATGATACGGCTGATACGGCGGATTTCGCATCTTCGCTCTCATGTCTCCTGCTGCGGTCCGGCGCTGCACGCACCCCGATACCACCTTATCCGGTCTGCCGCGCCCGGACCATCCCCCCGGGGGATTGCCGGCGGAGGCGCCCTTGCCTGTTCCTGTCATCATACAGGATATGGCCGATCTGGCGCGTATCAAAACCCCTTGAACAACCCCGCGACTCCTTTTATAGACGCCCTCACTCGGCGCGGGCTTCCGCGTCGTATGTTTTTGGGCGGCAACACCGCCAGGAGACACAGGAAGAGACAAGGGCGATTAGCTCAGCGGTAGAGCACTTCGTTGACATCGAAGGGGTCACTGGTTCGATCCCAGTATCGCCCACCATGACCGCCGCCCTGCGGGGCATGACCGAATAGGCGCGCTGGCGCCGGGAAGAGAAGACAGGAGAAGGGCCATGAAAGTCCGCAATTCACTCCGCTCGCTGAAGAACCGGCACCGCGACTGCCGCGTGGTGCGTCGCAAGGGCCGCGTCTATGTGATCAACAAGACCCAGCGCCGCTTCAAGGCCCGCCAGGGCTGAGCCCGGCTCCTTGACCTGAGAGACCCGAGAGGCCCGCCCGCCGCGCCCGGCGGGCTTTTCGTGTGTGCGCAGCTCAGGCGCGCAGCGTATCGCCGGGCACGATTTCCGGCGTCAGTTCGATCCGCTCGCCCCCCTCGCCGCTGCCATCGACACGCGCGGCGATGATCCGCGCCGCTTCCCGGCCGATCTCGGCGCGGCAGGCATCCATGGTCGCCAGCTGGCGCGGCAGGCCCTGCAGAAGCTCCACCCCGTTGAACCCGGCCAGCCCGATCTGCCCGGGTACGTCGATATTCTGGTCGAGGCAGTAGAGCAGCCCGCCGGCGCCGATCATGTCATTGGAATAATAGAGAAAATCCAGGTCGGGGCTGCGCGCCAGGATGGCTTCGGTCATCTCCCGCCCCTTGAGCAGGGCCGAGCCGCCCTCGTAGAATTCGCGGTCGGCGATTTCCACCCCGGCCTTGGCCAGCGCCTCGGTAAAGCCCTCGAAGCGCTTGCGGGCGCGGTGATCCAGCGGCATTTTGGTGCCCAGAAAGCCGATCCGGCGATAGCCCGCCTCAAGGATCGCCTCGGCCATCATCCGCCCCGCCCGCCGGTGCGAGATGCCCACCACCGCATCAATCGCCTCGCCGTCGCTGTCCATGATCTCCACCACCGGGATCCCGGCCGCCCGCAGCATGGCCCGGGAGGCATCCGAATGTTCGAGCCCGGCGATGATCACCCCGGAGGGCCGCCAGGACAGCATCTCGTAGAGCACCTTTTCCTCGCGCTCGGGCTTGTAGCCGGTGACCCCGACCACCGGCTGCAGGTCGGTCTCGCCAAGCACCTCGCTGATCCCGGTCATCACCTCGGGAAACACCATGTTCGAAAGCGAAGGGATGATGACCGCCACCAGGTTGACCCGCTGCGAGGCCAGCGCGCCGGCGATCCTGTTGGGCACATAGCCCAGCGCCTTGGCGGCGGCCAGCACCCGCTCGCGGGTGGCGGCGCTGACATCGCCACGGTTGCGCAGGACCCGGCTGACGGTCATTTCGCTGACCCCGGAGGCCTCGGACACGTCGCGCAGGGTCAGCGGGCGGCGGGGTGGTCTGGCTGTGTCGGTCATGGCGCTTCCTGCACTTGAGACACCTCATTGTTAGCGCGCCGCTGCGTGCTTGTCCAAGGTCACGCCCCGCTCAGGCGCGCGCCCAGCAGAGAGTGCAGCCGGGGGCCGGCGGCGAGCACGCCATCGACCTGCGCGCTGGGGGTATTGAAGCAGAGCGGCGCCAGGCGGCGGTCGCTGACGACCCCGCCGGCCTCGCTGACGATCAGGGCGCCGGCGGCGATGTCCCATTCCCAGGTCGCGCGCAGGCTCAGCATGGCGTCAAAGCGCCCCTCCCCGACAAGGCTCATCCGATAGGCGAGCGAGGAGCGGAACTTGCGGGTGAGCGGCGGCACCGCGCCGCCCAGCCAGTTCCAGGCATCCATGGCCGGGCGGGGGGCGAGCAGGGTGGCGCCTTCGAGCCGGTCGGCGGCGCTCGTGCGAATCGGTTTGCCGTTGAGGCAGGCGCCCCCGCCCCGGCGCGCAGTATAGAGGCGCCCGCTCGCCGGCAGGTAAACCACGGCAGCGATCACCTCTCCGTCCTTGGCAATGGCCAGCGAATGCGCCCATCCGCTGCCGCCCTCGATAAAGGCGCGGGTGCCGTCGATCGGGTCGATGATGAACAGGCGGCGGGCTTTGAGGCGGGCGGGGCTGTCCTCGGTCTCTTCCGAGAGCCAGCCATGGTCGGGGCGCGCGCCGAGCAGCCTTTCGCGCAGCATTTCGTCCACCGCCAGATCGGCCTCGGTCACCGGGCCGGCCCCGCCCGGCTTGTCCCAGGTCCGCGGCTCTGCCCGGAAATGGCCCAGCGCGATCTCCCCGGCGCGAAGGGCCGCCTCTTCGAGCAGGGCGAGGTCGTCTTCAGGCACCGGCCAGCACCATGCCATCGAGCAGGATCGAGGGGATCCGGTGGCTCAGATGCGGCTCGGCATCGTTCGAAGGCACGATCCGCCCCAGCATCTCGCGCAGGTTGCCGGCGATGGTGCATTCGTTGACCGGATAGGCGATCTCGCCGTTTTCGACCCAGAAGCCGGACGCGCCGCGCGAATATTCGCCGGTGGTCGGGTTGACGGTCGAGCCCATGAAGGCGGTGACCATGAGGCCCGTGCCCATGTCGCGCAGCAGGTCTTCGGGGCTGGCCTCGCCGGGGGTGAGGGCGACATTGGTGACCGAGGGAGAAGGCGTGCCGGAAGGCGCGCGCGCGGCATTGGCGGTGCTCTCCATGCCCAGCTTGCGGGCGGTGGCGAGGTCGAGCACCCAGCCCGTGAGCACCCCCCGGTCGATGATCGCGCGCTCCGCCGTGGGCAGGCCCTCGGCGTCAAAGGGCCGCGAGCCGGAGATGCGCGGGCGCTGCGGCTGTTCGCTCAGCGAGAGCGCCTCGGGCAGGATCCGCTCGCCCAGCGCATCGCGCAGCCAGGAGCTGCCGCGGGCGATGCTGGCGCCGTTGATGGCGCCGAGCAGGTGGCCGATCAGCGAAGCGGAAACGCGCCGGTCGAGCAGCACCGGAAAGCTGCCGGTGGGGGGCTGGCGGGCGCCGATACGGGCCACGGCGCGCGCGCCGGCCTCGCGGCCGATCTCCTCGGGCGCGGGCAGGTCGGCCTGAAAGACGCGCGATTCGCCCTTGTAATCGCGCTCCATCCCGGCGCTCTCGCCGGAAATGGCCACGGTGTAGATATTGCGCGACGTGCGCGCATAGCCGCCGGAAAAGCCATTGCTGGCGGCGAGGTGGATCAGATTGCGGCCATAGCCGGCACTTGCCGCCTGCACCTGACTGACGCCGGCCACCGCCAGCGCGGCGGCCTCGGCGCGCCGGGCGTCTTCCTCGAGCGCCGCAGGGGCGGGCCCGGGGGCCGGGC
>JALWTH010000044.1 GCA_027082975.1 Paracoccaceae bacterium
TCGCTCAGCTTGCCGCCGCCGAAGCCTTGCGCAAGCAGCTTGCGGACCGGGAAGCGGCGCTCAGCGAGGAAGAGACCGCCCGCCTTGCCGAAGCCGCCGCCGTCCAGGCCCTGCGCGATCGGCTTGCCAGGGCCAATGACGAGCTTACCGCCATGAGTCTCGCGCTGGAGGAGCAGCGGCGCAAGGCCGAGGAGACCCTGACCCTGCTCGCCGCCGCCCAGGCCGCCGAAAAGGATCTGAACGACCGCCTCGCCGCCGCCCTGGCCGCCAACGAGGACCAGGCCAACGAACTGATGAGCGCCAGGGAAGCGCTCGCCGCCGCCCTTGCCGATGCCGAGGCCCTGCGGGAGAAGGCCGGCACCGAGGGCGAGTTGCGCTCGGCGCTCGCGGCGGCGCTGGCGGCAAAGCTCGCCGCCGAACAGGCCGCCGAGCGCGCCCTGAGCCAGGCCGAGGAGCGCGCCGCCCTGCTGGCCACCGCCCGGGCCGAACTGGCCGACAAGGAAAGCGAGTCCGCCGATGCCCAGCGCAAGGTCGCGCTGCTCAACGAACAGGTCGCCAGCCTGCGCGCCCAGCTTGGCGCGCTGCAGGCGCTGCTGGATGCCAGCGCCGAGCGCGACGCCGCCGCCCAGGTGCAGATCGAGGCGCTTGGCTCCCGGCTCAATGCCGCCCTTGCCCGCGTCGCCCAGGAAGAGCGCAAGCGCGCCGAGCTGGAAGAGGCCGAGCGCAAGCGCCTCGAGGAAGAAGCGAGGAAGCTCGAGCGCTACCGCTCCGAATTCTTCGGCCAGCTGCGCGACCTTCTGGCCGGGCGCGAGGGCGTGCGCATCGTCGGCGACCGCTTCGTGTTCTCCTCCGAGGTGCTGTTCCCGGTCGGCGGCGTCGAGCTCTCCGAAGAGGGCAAGGCCCAGATCGCCCGGGTCGCGGCGATCCTGCAGGAGGTGGCCGACCAGATCCCGCCCGAGATCGACTGGGTGCTGCGGGTGGACGGGCATACCGACAACGTGGCCTTTCACGGGAGCGGCAAATACGCCGATAACTGGGAGCTCAGCCAGGGCCGGGCCCTGTCGGTGGTGCGCTACATGATCGACGAACTGCACTTCGACCCCAGGCGACTGGTGGCCGCGGGCTTTGGCGAATACCGCCCGATTGCCCTTGGCGACAGCCCCGAGGCCCGGGCCCAGAACCGCCGCATCGAACTGAAGCTGACCGAGCGGTAAGCGCCCTGCCGAGCGCAGCGAGGCCCCCGAATCTCCAACATTTTTCGCGAAAAATGTTGCTCCTCCGGGGCCGCGCGCAAGCGCGCGGTATCAGCGCGTGACCTCGATGCCGCGCACGAGCTTCGCACCGAGCGGAACGCCGTCGCGCAGAAGCAGGCTCTCGCCCCGATAGAGCCCGGGCGCCCAGCCGCCCGCGGGCCGCCGCTTGCCGGTGGCGCGAAACAGGCGGGCCCGGTTGCGGGGGATGACATGGTCGCGGCTGACCAGCAGCCGCCCGTCAGGCGCGCGGATCGTCAGGCGCAGCACGTCGCCTTCCCGCGCGCCAAAGGCCTGGGCCCAGACCACCAGCGCCGGCGCGTCGGGGCTGGCGCTGGTGATGCTCGCAAGCCCTGCCTTGATCGCGGAAAATTCCGGCACGCCCAGCGCCATGCCGGCGCTTACCAGCCCGCCGGGCTGGTAGGCGACCGGCTCGAGCCAAAGGGCATCCTCACCGGGCGCGTTGCAGTCGGGCGCGCCGTCGCGGTCAAACGGGTCCACCACCGCGCCATCCCTGCGCAGTTCGAAATGCAGATGCGGGAATTCGGTCCTGCCCGAATAGCCCACCTCGCCCAGCGGCGCGCCCATGGCCACGCGCTGGCCGGGCCGCACGGCGATGGAGCCGCGTTTCATGTGGCAATACTGGCTCACCCAGCCGCCGCCATGGTCGATCAGCACCCCGTTGCCGCATTCCTTGCCCGCGCGCACGCTGCCGTCATCGGGCTCGCCGTTGCGCAGGGCGCGCACCACGCCGGGCGCGGCGGCGCGCACCGAGACGCCCGCGCGCATCGCCGCCATGTCGAAAAGCGCGATGTCGGTGCCCTTGTGCCCGTCATAGCTGAGCGCCCCGCAGGCAAAGTCCGCCACCCCCGGCCCCGGGTCGCTGTCGCGGTAATTCTGCACGAAGCAGGTATC
>JALWTH010000045.1 GCA_027082975.1 Paracoccaceae bacterium
CCCCCTGCCAGGAGCCGCCGGCATCGACCAGCACCACGCCCGCCGGGGTGACGATCACCCCGAAGGTGGCGTTGTTGCCCAGATTCTCCGGGCTGCGCTCGCCCCCCCGGCCGCCCCTGGGCCGCGTTGCCGGCCCCGGGGGCCGCCGGTTTCAATGGCCCCGTCAATTGCACAATGGCCAGCGCGTTTCAAGATCGCCCCGCCCCGGCTTGGCCGCCCCGGCAAAACGTGGCAAAGATATGCTCCGGGCGGGGACGTTTTTCCTGACGGTGGCGGTTTTGCTTGCCTGGCCGCGCCCGGCGTCCTAGATTTCCCGCGCCGCCACGGAGGGCATACTATGGCATACAAAGACACATACGCGGCCTGGAAGGCCGACCCCGAAGGCTTCTGGATGGAGGCCGCCAAGGCCATCGACTGGGACCGCGAACCGACCCGCGCGCTGTTCGACGAAAACGCACCGATCTATGAATGGTTTTCCGACGGGCTCGTGAACAGCTGCTACAACGCGGTGGACCGCCACGTCGAGGGCGGGCGCGCCGAACAGACCGCGATCATCTACGACAGCCCGGTGACCGGCACCAGGGCGCGCATCACCTACGCCGAACTGCAGGACAGGGTCGCCCGCCTCGCCGGCGCCCTGGCAGCGCGCGGCATCACCAAGGGCGACCGGGTGGTGATCTACATGCCGATGGTGCCCGAAGCGCTGGTCGCCATGCTGGCGGTGACGCGCATCGGCGCCATCCACTCGGTGGTGTTCGGAGGCTTCGCCGCCAACGAACTGGCGGTGCGCATCGACGACGCCGCGCCCAAGGCGGTGATCGCCGCCTCCTGCGGGATCGAACCGGGGCGCATCGTCCCCTACAAGCCGCTGCTCGACGGCGCCATAGAAATGGCCGCCCACAAGCCGGACTTCTGCATCATCCTGCAACGCGAACAGCGGCCCGCCGAGCTGACCGAGGGCCGCGACTTCGACTGGCACGAGGTGCAGCAGGGGGTCGAGCCCGCCGCCTGCGTCCCGGTCGAGGGCAACCACCCGGTCTACATCCTCTATACCTCGGGCACCACCGGCCAGCCCAAGGGGGTGATCCGCCACACCGGCGGGCACCTCGTGGCGCTGAACTGGACGATGAAGGCGATCTACGGCATGGAGCCGGGCGACGTCTACTGGGCCGCCTCGGACGTGGGCTGGGTCGTGGGCCACAGCTACATCTGCTACGCCCCGCTGATCCACGGCAACACCACCGTGGTCTTCGAAGGCAAGCCCGTCGGCACCCCCGACGCCGGCACTTTCTGGCGGATGATCGAGCAATACAGGATCAAGGCGCTCTTCACCGCCCCCACGGCGTTCCGCGCCATCAAGCGCGAAGACCCAGCGGGCGAGTTGGTGAAGAAATACGACCTGTCGTCGCTGCAAACCCTGTTTCTCGCCGGTGAACGCTCGGACCCGGACACCATTCATTGGGCGCAGGACCAGCTGGGCGTGCCGGTGATCGACCACTGGTGGCAGACCGAAACCGGCTGGGCGATCTCGGCGATCCCGGTGGGGCTCGGCATGCTGCCGGTCAAGATCGGCTCTCCCGGCGTGCCGATGCCGGGCTACGACGTGCGGGTGCTGGACGACGACGGCCGCGAACTGCCGCCCGGAGAGCTGGGCGCCATCGTCATCCGGCTGCCGCTGCCCCCGGGCACGCTGCCCAACCTGTGGAACGCCGAAGACCGCTACCGCAAAAGCTACCTCGACCACTTCCCCGGCTATTACGAAACCGGCGACGCCGGCTACATGGACGAAGACGGCTACCTCTACATCATGGCGCGCACCGATGACGTGATCAACGTCGCCGGCCACCGGCTCTCCACCGGCGCGATGGAAGAAGTGCTCGCCAGCCACCCGGATGTCGCCGAATGCGCGGTGATCGGCGTCGCCGACCAGCTCAAGGGGCAACTGCCGCTCGGCTTTCTGTGCCTGAACGCCGGCGCCGGGCGCGACGCGGCCGAGGTCACCGCCGAGGTGATCAGGCTGGTGCGCGAAAAGATCGGCCCCGTCGCCGCCTTCAAGCTGGCGGTGGTGGTGGACCGGCTGCCCAAAACGCGCTCGGGCAAGATCCTGCGCGGCACCATGGCCGCCATCGCCGACGGGCGCGACTGGAAAATGCCCGCCACCATCG
>JALWTH010000046.1 GCA_027082975.1 Paracoccaceae bacterium
GAAGCGCTGAAGCCGCTCATGGGGCGCGTCGCCAAGGCCTACCTGATCGGCCATTCGGCGCGCGATTTCGCGCTCCAGATCGGCGACACGGCGCACGAGATCTGCGAAGACATGCCCCGCGCCGTGGCCCGGGCGATGCAGGAAGCCCGGCCCGGCGACGTGGTGCTGCTGGCCCCGGCCGCGGCGAGCTTCGACCAATATCCCGATTTCGAAGCCCGCGGCGAACATTTCACCGAACTGGTCCTGGCCGGGCTCGAGAAATCCTGAGCCCCCTTTCATCTTTCCAAAAATACTCCCGCCGGAGGCACGATTTTTCTGCGAAAAATCGCCTCTGACCGCGCTCGGCGCGCCGCCCTTTGACCGTCCCCGCCCAACGTGGGATAGTCGGGCCGCCATTCAGCCGAAAGGATATTCCATGCGCCGCTTTCTCCGCTTCGCCCTCGCTGCCCTGCTCTTCCCGCTGCCGGCGCTGGCCAATGACGGCGTGGCCGGGCTTGAGGCGGGCGAGCTGGTCCTGCAGAAGAGCGAGCAGGTGGAAATGGCCGAGGAGGATCTGTTCCTCAGCCTCGACCGGATCCGCCTGCGCTATGTGTTTCGCAACCATTCCGGCGCGCCGGTGGAAACGCTGGTAGCCTTTCCCCTGCCGCCGATCCACATGGAGCAGGATTACGAATACGGCTTCAGCGAGGCCCATCGCGACCCGGGCGATCCGGTCAATTTCCGCCTCTGGGTGGATGGCGTCGAGCGGCCCGTTTCGCTTGATCTGCGGGTGGTGACGCCCGAGGGGCGGGACGTGACCGCACTGTTGGAGAAGTGGCGCATCCCGCCGCTTTTCCTCACCCCGGACGAGGCCGCCTGGGATCGCCTCTGGGGCCATCTCGACAGCCTGCCGCAGGCGGCACTGGCCGAGCTATATGCGGCCGGCGCCATTCTGGACCCTTCCGAAGGCGCGGGGTTTCAGCCCGACTGGATCGTTCATTACCGCTATTACTGGCGCATGACCTTCCCCGCCGGGGCCGATCTGGAGGTGCGCCACAGCTATACGCCGGTGCCCGAAGCCTTCATCCTGGGCCGCTACGATCTCGAGGACCCGTCCCTGCGCCGCGAAGCCTGCATGGACCGGAGCTTTCGCGCCGGGGTGGAAGCGCGCCTGGGGCCGGATGAATATGCGTTCACTACCGCCCATGTCCTGCGCTACATCCTCACCACCGCCAACAGCTGGCGCGGGCCGATCGGCCGCTTTCACCTGACCGTGGACAAGGGCGACCCGCGCATGCTGGTCTCGCTGTGCCGGGACGGGATCCGCAAGACCGGCCCGACCACCTTTGAATGGCGGGCGAGCAACTGGCGCCCGACGCGCGATTTGACGCTCTTGTTCGCGGACCCGCCGGGGTGATAGGCAGGCGACATGAGCAGGATCGAAGACCACCCGCTGCGCTACGAGCTCGCCAACGAGCTCCATGCGCGCCCCTTCGCGGCGCTGAACGTGCCCTCGCAGGCGGCCTTTCTGGCGGTGGCGCCGCCGGACAATCCCGCCGGGCGCGACCGGCAGGCGGATCTGGACCACCTGATCCGGCTGCTCGACCGCTTCGGCGCGCCCCATCCCCAGCCCGGGGCCACGCATTATTTCGGCGAGATCGGCAAGCACCGGCTGAAATGGGAGTGCCATTCGGAGTTCGTCACCTATACGATCTTCGCCGACGGGGCGCAGGCGCGCGCCTTCGATCCGGCGGCGTTCGACCTGTTTCCCGCCGACTGGCTGGCGGCGATGCCCGGCAAGCGCCTGACCTCGGCGCTGATCCGCATCGCCCCGCGCCCCTCCGACGACGAGATCACCGAGAGCCTCGCCGAATGGTTCGTGCCCGAAAGCCTGGTCGCGGTCGAGGTGCTCGACGGCGCCGCGGTGCTGGCGGGCGATTTTCGCATAGATGCGGCCGGGCATCTGCGCTTTGCGGTCTTTGCCGGCGAGGGGAACACCCCGCGCCGGGTCGGAAGGATCGTGCAGCGGATCTGCGAGATCGAGACCTACAAGACCATGGCCATGCTGGGTCTGATCGCGGCGCAGGATACGGCCGGGCAGATGCGCCGGGTGGGCGATGCGCTGAGCGAACTGGTGCGCGGGCTCTCCGGCTCGGCCTGCGAGGCGGAGGAAGACCTGGCCGCGCTGCTGGCGCTGAGCGCCGAGATCGAAGGGCTGACCGCGCGCACCTCGTTCCGCTTCGGCGCCACGCGGGCCTATGCGGCGATCGTGCAGGCGCGCATCGGGGTGCTGCGCGAGGCGCGCTTTGCCAACCGCCAGACCCTGGCCGAATTCATGATGCGCCGGTTCGACCCGGCCATGCGCACGGTGGAGGCGGCCGAAACCCGCCTCGAACGCATGGCCGCGCGCGCCGCGCGCGCCGGCAACCTTTTGCGCACCCGGGTGGATGTGGAACGCTCGGCGCAGAACCAGAAGCTGCTCGAAAGCATGAACCGGCGCGCCGACCTGCAACTGCGCCTGCAGGAGACGGTGGAGGGCTTTTCGGTGGTGGCGATCAGCTATTATGCGCTGTCGCTGGTATCCTACCTTGCCTATCCGCTGAGCGAGCCCACGGGGCTCAGCAAGGGCCAGATCACCGCGCTCCTGGTGTTGCCGGTGGTGGCGGTGGTGTGGCTGGTGGTGCACCGGATCAAGAAACATGTGGTGAAGTGAGGCATTTCGCTCCGGTGGGGTCCGGCGCGACCGGGTGAGGGGGCCAGGCCCCGCGCGCTTGCCGTCTCGGTGTGGGGTCCGCCCCCCTCGCGCTCGCACTTTTGGCGAGGGGGCCAGCCCCCTCGCGCTCGCATTTTTGGCGAGGGGGCCAGCCCCCTCGCGCTCCCCCGGGATATTTCCGAACAGAAGAAGAAGGGTCAGGAAAGATCCGGCGGAAGCGCGCGTTTGAGGAAAAAGGCGGGTTCGCGTGCCACCAGCCAGAGTGCGAACAGGGTCAGAAGGCCGGTCTGGATCACCTTGCTCATCGGGTGGGTCTGGAACATTTCGTTATAGAGCCCGGCGCTGACGTGAAACAGGATGGTGATCGGGATATTGCGGCGGCTCTTGTAGTAGAGCCAGTTCATGATCACCACGAAGGGCAGGATCGAGAGCAGGAAATTGGCGCCGTAGATCCAGCCGGTTTCGACCACATTGCTCTGGTAGTAATCCTTGATCGAAGCGAGCGGGATATGCCAGATGCCCCAGTAGAGGCCGAAGATCAGCGAGGCGGCGAGCAGGCTCAGGCGGGCGCGCAGGGCGTCGGTGCCGTAGGAGTGCCAGGCCAGTTCCTCGATGGTGGGGGCGGCGAGCAGCAGGAACCAGACCGGGAACACCCCGGAGCTGAACGAGGCCTGTTCGGCGAGGCGGAACTGGCTGACAGGATAGCCCAGCAGCAGCGAAATGGCCTGTGCCAGCAGGAGTGTGACACCGATCAGCGTGGCGGCGATGAGCCAATAGCGCCTCCGCACGCCCGAGAGGGAAAACAGGCGCTGGTGCAGGTCGCCGCGCAGGGCCGGGTCGCGGGCCATCAGCAGGAAGGCGATCAGCGCAGGAGCCAGCAGGCCCGCCAGGCCCAACAGGCTGGCAAGCGTGATATTGGTCGCGCTGGGCGGCTCAATATGGCTGATTTGCCCGGCGATGATCCAGAACCCCCAGGGGATCGCTGTGGCCAGGGCGAAGAACAGCAGCGGGTGGCGGTAGCGGGAAACAGGTGCAACGGGCATGAACACATCCTTCGAGACGCGCACATGGTGCGGGCATGTACCTTTGATGTCAATCTCGGCCCCGGCACAACAGCGCCGGGGCGGTTGGCGCTCTCAGCGCCCGCGGATGCGCGGATCGAGCGCGTCGCGCAGCCCGTCGCCGATATAGTTCACCGCCAGCACCGTGAGCGAGATCGCCAGGCCGGGCCAGATCACCCGCTCCGGGTGCAGGCTCATGAAATTGGTGCTGTCCGACAGAAGCCGCCCCCAGGTGGGGAAGTCCGAGGGAAAGCCGAGGCCGAGGAAGCTGATCGCGCTTTCGGTGATGATCGCGGTGGCGATCCCCAGCGTCGCCGAGACCATGATGGGGCTGAGCACGTTGGGCAGGATGTGGCGCAGGATCATCCGGTGCGGCGGCGTGCCGATCGAGCGCGCGGCGAGGACGAATTCCTGCTCCTTGAGGCTCAGCACGTCGCCGCGCACGATCCGCGCCGTGTGCATCCAGGAGGTGATGCCGATCACGAAGACCACGAGGATGAAGATCCCCTTTTCCGGGCCGAAGGCGGCCCGCAGCGGGTCGCGAAACAGCATGATGATGACCAGCAGCAGCGGCAGGATCGGCAGCGCCAGGAACAGGTCGGTAAGGCGCATGAGCGGGCTGTCAAGCCGCTTGAAATAGCCCGCGAGCACGCCCACCAGGGTGCCGAGGAACAGCGAGATCGCCATCGCCGTGACGCCGACCAGCAGCGACACCCGCCCGCCGGCGAGCACCTGGGCGAAGGTATCGCGGCCCAGCTGGTCGGTGCCGAAGGGGTGGGCCAGCGAGGGGCCCTGATTCTTGGCGCGGATGTCGATCTTGTTGGGCGCGATGTCCCAGAGCATCGGGCCGAAGATCACCAGGAGGCAGATGAAGACGAAGAAACCCATGCCGATCATGGCGCCGCGATGGGAGCGGAACTGCGCCCAGACATCGGCCCATTGCGAGCGGGGCTTTTCGGCGGCTTTGGCGGCGTCAGTCATAGCGGATCCTCGGGTCCAGTATGCCGTAGAGAATGTCGGCGATCAGGTTGAACAGCACGATCAGCACCGCGAAGATGAAGGTCAGCGTCTGCACCAGCGGCGCGTCGCCCCCCTGGATGCCGATGATCAGCAGCTGGCCGATCCCGTTCACCTTGAACACCTGCTCGGTGATGATCGCCCCGCCAAAGATCGACGGCACCGCCAGCGCGATCACCGTCACCACCGGGATCAGCGAATTCCTCAGCACATGCACCAGCAGCACGGTGCGCTCCTTCATCCCCTTGGCGCGGGCGGTGCGCACGTAATCCATGTTGAGATTGTCGAGCATGGATGCGCGCATGAAGCGGCTGATCTGGGCGGTGGTCTGCAGCGCCAGCACCATCACCGGCAGCACCATCTGGCGCAGCTGCATCTTGAAGCTGGCCCAGTCGGTGACCTTGAGCGTGGTGTCGTAGATCGACGGAAACCAGCCCAGCTGCACCGAGAAGATCACGATCACCAGCACGCCCGAGAAGAAGGGCGGCACCGAATAGCCGACCATCGACACGAAGGTGCCGGCCTGATCGAAGATCGAATATTGCCGATAGGCCGAGATCACGCCCACCGGGATCGCGATGAGGATGCCGACGACGTAGGACATGCCCACCACCCAGAGCGTCTGCGGCAGGCGCTCGACGATCAGATCCACCACCGGCGAGCGGGTGACATAGGAGATCACCCGCAGGCGGTCCTCGCAGTTGAAGGAGCAGGTGCCCATCCACTGATCCCAGATATTCAGGGGCTCGTTGATGAAGAACTGCTTGCACCACATCAGGTAGCGCCAATACATCGGCTCGCCGAGGCCAAGGCTCTGGCGGATCTTCTCGCGCACCTCCGGCGGGATCGTCAGCGGCAGGTTGCCGGTGGGGTCCGAGGGCGCGAGGTCGAGGATCAGGAAGATGATGAAAGAAATGAACAGAAGCACCGGGATGGCAAAGAGCAGGCGCCGGATCGTGTAATTCAGCATGGGTGACTCGGTTCAGTTCTTTCCGGGTGAGGGGAGCCGCCCCGCGCGCGGGCGCGGAGCGGCATTTCGTATGCGAGCGTCGCTTACTCGGCGCGCGACCAGTCGGCGACGTTCCACATCTGGCTGTCCCAGACATTGAGCTTGACGCCTTGCAGCGAATTGGCCCGGGCCGAGACGGAGCCGCGGTGGATCAGCGGGATCATCGCGCCGTCCTGCATCAGCATGTCGTTCATCTGCTTGACGATCTCGGCGCGCTCCTCCAGCGCGGCGGTGACGGCCAGCTTTTCCACCAGGGCGTCATATTCCGGGTTGCAGTAACGCGGCATGTTGCTGCCCAGCCAGTTGTTCGCCGGGCTCGGGATTTCCGAGCACTTCCACGAGCCCATATAGGCTTCGGGGTCGGTGCCGTCGAACAGGTTGGTATACATCTCGATATCGGCATAGAACTTCTGGAACGTGTCCGGGCTCGACTGGTCGCCGCCGAAGAACACGGCCGCGTCGATATTCTTGAGCTCGGTTTCCACGCCGATCTGGCGCCACCAGTCCTTGACCAGGGCCTGGGTGTCCTGGCGCACGGCGTTGGTCGAGGTCTGATAGAGGATCGACAGGCGCACCCCGTCCTTCTGGCGGATGCCGTCCGGGCCGGGCATCCAGCCGGCTTCGTCGAGGATCTGGTTGGCCTTGGCGATGTCCTGGGTCAGGCACTCGTCATTGGCGGTGGAGACGTAGATCGCCGGCGCCGGCACCACGTTGCAGGTAGGCTTGCCGGCGGCGCCATAGCCCACCTCGGCCAGCAGGGCGCGGTCGATGGCGAGACTCAGCGCCCGGCGCACGGCCGGATCGGTGAGGAAGGGATGCGGGCCGCCCTCGAGCGTCGAGCGCTTGTCGCCCAGCGCCGGGTCGGGGTTGGTCATGTTGACCATCAGCCGCTCCACGGCGGAGCCGAAGGCCGAGATCACCTCGCCCTTGCCGCCCTTGGCCATTTCCGCCAGCACGGTGGGATCGACCTGCAGGTTCCAGGCATAGTCGAATTCGCCGGTCTCCAGCACCGCGCGCGCCGCCGAGGCCGCATCGCCGCCGCCCTTGAAGGTCAGGCTGGCGAAGCTGGGCTTGTCGGCGTCGCGATAATTCGGGTTGGCCGACATGGAGATGGTGTCATTGGCCTTGAACTCATCGACCACGAAGGGGCCGGTGCCGATCGGGCCGAAATTCTGCTCGGTGCAGTTGGGGGCATTGGCGCCCACGCAGTCCTTGAACTGCGCCTGCTGCAGGATCGGCATGGTCGAGCCGACGAAGGCGGAGTAGGGGAAGGGCTTGGGCTTGTCGAAGCTGATCTTGATGGTGCGCTCGTCCAGCGCCTCGACGCTGCTCACGTCGGCAAAGCCGGCCAGCTGCTGGCAGCCGCCGCTTTCGTCCATGCAGTAATTGGCGGTGAACACCACGTCGGCGGAGGTGACCGGCGTGCCGTCGGACCAGACCAGGCCTTCCTTCAGCTTCCAGGTGATCGAGGTCAGGTCCTCGCTGACGCCGCCGTTTTCCACGGTGGGGATCGACTCGGCCAGCCAGGGCACCATGTTGCCGTTTTCGTCGTAGCGCGCCAGCGGCTCGAGCACCAGGGCGGAGGCGTCGATATCCTTGGTGCCGCCCGACAGATACGGATTGAGGATCGAGGCGGCCTGCCAGTAGAGGATGTTCAGGTGGCCGCTGTCGCCGCGGCCGGCTTCGGCGGCCATGGGGGCGAGCGCCAGTGCGGCGGCGGCGCCCAGAAGTGTTGCTTTGAGTTTCATATGTCGGTCTCCCTTGGTTGTTGCTCTCAGGCCTCGGTGGACGCCGCAGGGGCGGCGGTCTCGTTTTCGTTGGTTTCGTCGTAGTGATGACAGGCGACGAAGCGCCCCGGCAGCACTTCGCGAAAGGCGGGCTCCGCGCGCCGGCAGATATCCATCACCGCCGGGCAGCGGGTGCAGAAATTGCAGCCCGCGGGCGGGTTGGCGGGGCTGGGCACGTCGCCCTCGAGGATCACGCGCTCGTCAATGGTCAGGTCCGGGTCCGGCTCCGGGACGGCGGACAGGAGCGCCCTGGTATAGGGGTGCAGGGGCTCGCCGTAGAGCGCCTCTTCGGGGGCCAGCTCCACCACCTTGCCCAGATACATCACCGCCACCCGGTCGGCGATATGGCGGACCATGGAAAGGTCGTGGCTGATGAACAGATAGGTGAGGCCGAATTCCTTTTGCAGGTCCTCGAGCAGGTTCACCACCTGGGCCTGGATCGAAACGTCGAGCGCGGCGATGGGCTCGTCGCAGACGATGAATTTGGGGTTCAGCGCCAGCGCGCGGGCGATGCCGATGCGCTGGCGCTGGCCGCCGGAAAATTCGTGCGGGTAGCGGTCCGAGAAGCTGCGGTTGAGCCCCACCGCGTCCATCAGCTCATGCACCCGCGTCTTGCGCTCGGCGCGGCTCATGGAGGTGTGCTCCAGGAGCGGCTCGCCGATGATCCCCTCCACGGTGAGGCGCGGATTGAGGCTCGCCTGCGGGTCCTGAAACACCATCTGCATGGTGGGCCTGAGCTTGCGCAGGGCCGATTGCGGCATCCGGCCGATTTCCTGCCCGTCGATCTGGATCGAGCCGGCGGTGATGTCGTAAAGGCGCAGGATCGCCCGCCCGCAGGTGGACTTGCCGCAGCCGGATTCGCCGACGAGGCCGAGGGTCTCGCCCTCGTAGATGTCGAAGCTCACGTCATCGACCGCCTTCACGTCGCCCACATGGCGGCGCAGCACGCCCGCATGGATCGGGAAATACATCTTCAGCCCACGCACCCGGATCAGGGTTTTCGCCTTGTCGCCCAGATCAAACATGCGCGCCCTCCGGCTCGGGGGTGGCGCCGGCTTCGGCCCCGGCTTCGGCAAGATGGCAGGCAACCCTGTGGCGCGCGCGAGAACCCGGCGCTTCGCGAAGTGGGCGCGCGCCACAGGGTTGCCTGCCATCTTGCCGGTCC
>JALWTH010000047.1 GCA_027082975.1 Paracoccaceae bacterium
GGGTGGGCTCGCAGCCCGCCAGCAGGCCGGCCGCCGCCAGCAGCATCGCCCCTGCCAGGCCCTTGCTCAGCCCCATGCCCTCGCCCCCGCGCCTAGCCCTGAACCGAGGTGCCGATAGTGTCGCCCACCCCGTCGCCGCGGGCCCGGGCCGCCGAAAGCACCGATTTCAGCTCGCTTTCCATCTTCTGCAATTCCTCCTCGGCGGCGGCGCGGCGCGCCTTGCCCTCGTCGGCAATCTGCAGGCTCTCCTCGATGGTGGCAATGAGGTTTTCGTTGGCCGCGCGGATCGCCTCGATATCGAACACGCCGCGCTCCATCTCCTCGCGCACCGCGCGGTTGGCCGCGCGCAGGTTCTCGGCATTGGCCTTGAGCAGTTCGTTGGTGAGGTCGGTGGCTTCCCTGACCGCCGCCGCCGCCTCGCCCGAGCGCTGGATGGTCACCGCCTGGGCAAGCTGGGTCTCCCAGAGCGGGACGGTGTTGACCAGGGTGGAGTTGATCTTGGTGACCAGCGACTTGTCGTTTTCCTGCACCAGGCGGATCGAGGGCAGCGACTGCATGGTGACCTGGCGGGTCAGCTTGAGGTCATGGACGCGCCGCTCGAGGTCGTCGCGCGCCGCGCGCAGGTCGCGCAGCTCCTGGGCGAGCAGCACGCCCTTGTCTTCGGGCGCGGCCTCCGCCTCCTGCTGCTTGGCGGGGATCACCTCTTCGTCAAGCTCCTTGAGCTTGGCCTCGCCGGCGGCGATGTAGAGCGCCAGTTCATCGTAAAAGGCAAGCGTGCGCTCATAAAGCTTGTCGAGCGACTTGATGTCCTTGAGCAGGGTGTGCTGGTGGGTGAGCAGGTTTTCGCTCACCCGGTCGATCTGGCCCTGCACCTCTTCGTAGCGGGCGAGGAACCTGGCCGCCGGGGCGGCGCGGCCAAGGAGCTTCTCCCACCAGGAGCGCTTGCGGCGCATGTCGAGCTCGGAGACCGAAAAGCCGCGGATGGTGGTGACGATCGAGCGCAAGGAGTCGCCGGCGGGCCCCACATCCTTGTTCTTCACGCCCTGGAGCATCTCCTGGCTGATCTCCTGCAGCCCGGCCTGGGCGGTGGCGCCGAATTCGACGATCGACTGGGTGTCGGTCATGTCGATCTCGTCCATGCGCTTCCTGATCTCGGCGCTGGTGGGCGCGTCGGCCGCTTCGACCGGCACCAGTTCGCCGGAAGGCTCGGGCAGGAGCACCGCCGAAATCTCTTCCACCTCCCTGAGCGCCGCCTGGGCCTGCTCGCGTATCGTCTCAGCCATTACTCTTCCTCCCGTTCGCTCTCGTCAACTCTCTCCAGTGCCACGCCCTCGCGGGCCAGCCGCTCGCGCAGCACTTCCATTTCCACGTCCAGATCGGTGCGCTCGTCGCTCAGCAGCGCCCGGGTCTTGTGCGCGAAGCTGCCCGCGAGGTCGTCCAGAAGCGCCTCGTAATCGGCGCGCGCCCCGGCGTCGCGGTCGCGCGCGTAAAGCCCGGCGAACTTGACCGACGCATCGCGCGCGCCCTTGAGATAGACCACCAGATACTTGCGCGCCGCGGTGAGGTCGCGCGGGTCCTCCTCGATGCTGCGAAACATCTCGCGCGCGACCTCGGCGAAGCGGGCCACGCGCGCGTCAAGCGCGCGCTCGCGCAGGGGCGCGATGGCCGCCTGCATCGCCGCCAGATGCGCCTCGGCCTTTTCCACCGCCCGCGCCACCCGGTCGGTCTGGAATTCGTCGATCCCCTCCAGGCCCTTGTTCTTCAGGGGGTCCGGGCCGAAGGCGGCGAAGTGCAGAGCCGCGCCCAGCCCGCCCAGAAGCGCGCTGGTCGGCAGGCTGCCCTCGATCATCGCCGCACCAAACAGCCCGGCGCCGGTCAGCAGCGAAGCGAAGATCTTGCGCGGGAATGCCGGGCGGCGGGCGACCCGGCGCGCCATGTAGGCGGCCTCGGCGCGCAGCCCCTCGCGGGTGAGCCAGGCGGCGAGGACCAGCAGGCCGAAGCCCGCAAGGGCGAGCGCCAGCGTCTCCGGCGGGCGGAAAAAGGCGCGGATCGCCAGCGGCAGCGACACGAGAAACATGAGCCCCGCCCGCCAGGCGCCGCGCGGGCGGGCGCCCGGATGCCCGGCCCCCCGTTTTCCGCCCCGTAGCGCGCCCCGTAGC
>JALWTH010000048.1 GCA_027082975.1 Paracoccaceae bacterium
AGGTCGCCGGTATGGCCGACCATGTCCGGGTTCGCATAATTGCAGATGATCAGGTCGTAGCCCTTGTGAATGGCCGCGACCAGATGCTCCGTGACCTCGGCGGCGGTCATTTCCGGGGCGAGGTCGTAGGTGGCGACCTTGGGGCTCGGGGCCATGTAGCGCTCTTCGCCGGGCTCCGGGCTCTCCTTGCCGCCATTGAAGAAGAAGGTGACATGGGGGTATTTTTCCGTCTCGGCGATGCGGAACTGCCGGAGCCCGTGGGCGGCGACCCAGGCGCCCAGCGTGTTGACGATCTCGCGGGGCGGAAACATGGTGGTCATCCATTCGTTGTGGACATCGCTGTATTCGACCATGCCGAGGATGGCCGAGAGCTTCGGGCGGGCGGAGATGTCGAACTCGGCGAAGTCCGGCTGGCCGATGGCGCGCAGGATCTCGCGGGCGCGGTCGGCGCGGAAATTGGCGAAAAACAGCGCGTCGCCGTCCTGCATGCCAGCGTAATCGCCGATCACCGTGGGGGCGATGAACTCGTCGCTTTCGCCCCGCGCATAGGCCGCGGCAATCGCCTCGGCGGCACTTGCTGCCCGCTCGCCCCGGGCTTCGACCATGGCGCGCCAGGCGCGCTCGATGCGCTCCCAGCGGTTGTCGCGGTCCATGGCCCAGTAGCGACCGATCACGGTGACGATGCGCGCGCCTTCGGGCAGGCGGGATTCAAAGGCGGGCAGGGTCTCGGCGGCCGAGCGCGGGGGCACGTCGCGCCCGTCGGTAATGGCGTGGATGGCGACCTGATGCCCCGCGCCGGTCAGCACCCGGGCGGCCTCAAGCATGTGGTCCTCGTGGCTGTGCACGCCCCCGGCGCTGACCAGCCCGGCAAGGTGGATCGTGCCCTTGGCCGCGGCGATGAAGGCCTGCAGCGCCTCGTTGGCGGCGAAGCTTCCGTCCTCTATCGCCAGGTCGATCGCGCCGAGATCCATCGCCACCACCCGGCCCGCGCCGATATTGGTGTGGCCCACCTCGCTGTTGCCCATCTGCCCCATGGGCAGGCCCACGTCGCGGCCATGGGTGATGAGGCTGGCATGGGGCCAGTCAGCCATCAGCCGGTCGAAATTGGGGGTATCCCCCAGCAACGGCGCATTGGCCTCGCGCTCGGCGCGCAGGCCCCAGCCATCGAGGATGCACAGGACGACGGGTCTGATACGGGTCATGGGAGCCTCCGGGCTTGCGCCCTTATCTATTGCCAGCCTGCGCCGAGCGCAATGGCGCGCCTCAGATATAGGTCTGCGCGTCGAGCCGGTCGCGGCGGGCAAGGTGCGGGATGGCGTTGAACTGGGTGAGCGTGAGCCCGGCGCCGATCGGGTGCAGGCGATGCAGCGAGGTGTTGAGGATCGACAGGCAGAGCCGGGCGAATGCCCCGGTCTCCAGCCCCATCGCCACCCGGATCGCCATGCCGATCAGCCCGCCCGAGGTGATCACCAGCGCCCGGCCCTCGCCGGCGGCGATCTCGTGCAGCACCTGATCGACCCGGCTCTGAAAGGCATGGAAGCTCTCTGGCGCGCCTTCGATCCGCCCCTCCTGCCAGGCGGTGAAGACCAGCGGCAGGTGGGTGAGAAATTCGTCGCGGCTGGTGGGCGGCGCGAGGCCGAACTGGGCGTGCATCAGGTTCGACAGGTCGAAATAGGCGACCTCGTTGAGCCGCGCATCCCGCACCGGCGCGGCGTAGCGCGCGGCCCCCATCGCCTCGGCGGTCTCCACATGGCGCCTGAGCGTGCCGGTATAGACGCGGGTGAAGGTCTCGCCGACCTCGCGCAGATGCGCGCCGAGCCAGGCGGCCTGCCGGTGGCCGAGTGTGGAGAGGCGGTCATAGCCGGCTTCGTCTCTGGCGCCGGTCTGGGCCTGGCCGTGGCGTATGAGGGTGATCTGCGACATGGCGCTCTCAATATGCCAGCGCGACGCCGGGGGAAAGGGCGGGAGCCTCCGGCGGGGATATTTTTGAACAGAAGAAGCCCGGGGCGGGCGGAATATCAGGCGGGGGCGAGGGTCTGGCGCCAGACGCGCAGGAAGTTGCCGCCGGCGAGTTTCCTGATGGTGGCCGGGTCGTGGCCGCGCCGGAGCAGGGCGCCGATCACCAGCGGCATCTTGCGGTAGGTTTCCAGCACCGGCTTGTAATTGGCATCCATGTCCGAACCCAGCGCCACATGGTCCGGCCCCATGGCGTCGATGAGCCATTCGACCCGATCGACGAATTCGGCCAGCGTGGTCATGCCGATCCCGGCGGGCCAGGCGCCGATATAGCCGCCCTGTTCGGCAACCGCCCGGGCCAGTTCGCGGCTGACGAAGCGGGGATGGGTGAGGGTGGCAGGGTCGTTGACATGGGTATGGGTGAGCACCACCGGCTTTGTGGAGGTTTCGAGCATGTCGAAGGCGGTCTTTTCCGAAGCGTGGCTGGCATCGAGCATCAGGCCCTGTTCGTTGGCCGCCGCCACCACCTCGCGGCCGAAGCCGGTGAGGCCCCGGGCGCTCCGGGCGCCGGTCATGATATGGCCCGAACTGTTGTCGGCATAATGGACCAGCGTCACCATGCGCACCCCGTCGGCGAAGATTTCGGCCACGCGACCCACGTCATCCTCCAGAAAGTCGGTGCCCTCCATGGCGAGGATCGCCCCGGGCCTGCCGGCTTCGTGGGCGGCGGTCACGTCTTCGGGTCCGAGCACCGGGGCGACGAGGCCCTTATCGGCCAGCGCCCCGAGATTGGCGATCTGGCGCTTGTAGCTGGCCCAGGCCTCGCCCGGGGCAAAGGCGCGCCCGGCGGCAAGCCCGCCATCGCCCAGGGACAGGATCTGGAAATCGGCCACGCCGTTGAAGGCTGCGGCCCATATGCCGCCCGCCTGCATGTCGGCGACGGTGCGCTCTTCGAAGGTGCCGAGCATCTTGTAGGCCCAGAGCTTCCAGGTGAGGTTTTCGGCGCCGCGCACGAAGGTCCGCCCCGGATGGGCATGGGCGTCGATCACCGGGCTTTCGCGCATCAGCGCCAGCGCGGCGGCGAGCTCCTCCTCGCTGAGGCTGAAGCCGACCTCCGGCGGGGAGGGGCGCAGCTTCCACCAGGCCGCCGCGCCAAACGCACCCAGCCCGCCCAATGCCAGCGCGCCGCCGATCAGGGTTCTCCTGCGCATTCTGTCGCCCTCCGCCATGCCGATGCCGCAAACGGTTATTCGCTTTTGGCCCCGTGGCGAGTATGCTGAGAACACGGGCACAAGCAAGGACGGAACCATGGCCGACAGGATCCGCTTCACCCTCGACGGTCGCGCGGTCGAGGCCGCGCCGGGCGAGAGCATCTGGCAGGTGGCGGCGCGCGAGGGGGTGGAGATCGCGCATCTGTGCCATCGCGATGCGCCGGGCTACCGGGCCGACGGCAATTGCCGCGCCTGCATGGTGGAGGTCAGGGGCGAGCGGGTGCTGGCGGCTTCGTGCCGGCGTGAGGTGGCGGACGGCATGGAGGTGGTGACCGATTCGCCCCGGGCGAAGAAGGCCCGGCGCATGGTGGTCGAGCTTCTGCTGGCCGACCAGCCGGAAGCGCCCCATGACGCGCACAGCCATCTGGCAGAGACCGCCGCCCGGCTGGGTATCCGCGAGAGCCGCTTTCCGAGGATCGAGCGCGCGCGGGTGCCGCTTCTCGATGACAGCCATGTGGCGATGCGGGTCAATCTCGATGCCTGCATTGCCTGCGGCCTTTGTGTGCGCGCCTGCCGCGAGGTGCAGGTGAATGACGTGATCGGCATGGCCGGGCGGGGGCATGACGCCTTTCCGGTATTTGACCAGGGCGACGGGATGGGGGCGAGCACCTGCGTCGCCTGTGGCGAATGCGTGAGCGCCTGCCCCACCGGCGCGCTTCTGCCCGCAAGCGTGGAGGGGGCGCGCGATTTTGACGAGGCGGTGCGCAGCGTCTGCCCCTTCTGCGGGGTGGGCTGCCAGGTGAGCCTCAGGGTGAAGGACGGGCGCATCGCTTATGTGGAGGGCGCCGACGGGCCGGCCAACGAAAACCGGCTCTGCGTCAAGGGCCGCTTCGGCTTCGACTATATCACCCACCCGCACCGGCTGACCCGCCCGCTGATCCGCCGCGAAGGCGCCGAGAAGGGCATGAACGTGGACCCGGCCGACCCGCTCACCCACTTCCGCGAGGCCAGTTGGGAGGAGGCGCTGGAGCGCGCGGCCGCCGGGCTCAGGGCCGCGCGCGAGGCCCATGGTCCGGAGGCGCTGGCGGGCTTTGGCAGCGCCAAATGCACCAATGAAGAGGCCTATCTGTTTCAGCGCCTGATCCGGCAGGGGCTGGGCACCAACAATGTCGATCACTGCACCCGCCTGTGCCACGCCTCTTCGGTGGCCGCGCTTCTGGAAAATGTCGGCTCGGGCGCGGTAACGGCGACGTTCAACGAGATCGAGCACGCGGATGCGGCCATCGTCATCGGCGCCAATCCGGTCGAGAACCACCCCGTCGCCGCGACCTATTTCAAGCAGTTCGCCAGGCGCGGCGGCACCCTGATCGTGATGGACCCGCGCGGCCAGGCGCTCAGGCGCCACGCCACCCACATGCTGCAATTCCGCCCTTCGAGCGACGTGGCGATGCTCAATGCGATCATGCATGTAATCGCCGAGGAGGGGCTGGCGGATGAGGCCTATATCGCCGCCCATACCGAGGGCTGGGAGGAGATGCGCGCGCATCTGAGGGCATTTGCGCCCGAGGCAATGGCCGAGATCTGCGGCATTCCCGCCGAGACCCTGCGCAGGGTGGCGCGCGACTTTGCCCGCGCCCGCGCCGGCATGATCTTCTGGGGCATGGGGGTGAGCCAGCACAGCCACGGCACCGACAATGCCCGCTGCCTGATCGACCTCGCGCTGATGACCGGCAATGTCGGTCGGCCGGGCACCGGGCTGCACCCGCTCAGGGGGCAGAACAACGTGCAGGGCGCCTCGGATGCGGGGCTGATCCCGATGTTCTACCCCGATTACAAATCTACCTCCGATCCGGAACAGCGCGCCCGCTTCGCCGCCGCCTGGGGGGCCGAGCGCCTGCCGGAAAAGCCGGGGCTGACCGTGGTCGAGATCATGGACGCGGCCCACCGGGGCGACATTCGCGCCATGTATATTGCCGGCGAGAACCCGGCCATGTCGGACCCTGACACCCGGCATGTGCGCGAGGCGCTGGCGCGGCTGGATTTCCTCGTCAGCCAGGATATCTTCCTCACCGAAACCGCCATGTTCGCCGATGTGGTCCTGCCCGCCGCCGCGCTCGCGGAAAAGGCCGGCACGGTGACCAATACCAACCGTCAGGTGCAGATGGTGCGCCCGGCCGTGGCGCCTCCGGGCGAGGCCAGGCCTGACTGGTGGATCACCACCGAGCTCGGCAAGCGGCTGGGGATGGGCTGGGAACATGCCGGGCCGGAGAGCGTGTTTGCCGAGATGGCCGGGGTCATGGGGAGCCTTGACAACATCACCTGGGAGCGGCTCGCGGCGCAAAATGCGGTGACTTATCCCTCGCTTGCGCCAGACGACCCGGGCCAGGCGATCGTCTTTGCCGAGGGCTTCCCGCGCCCCGGCGGGCGGGCGCGCTTTGCCCCGGCGCATGTGCTGCCCCCGGCCGAAGAGCCCGATGCCGACTTCCCCATGGTGCTGACCACCGGCCGCCAGCTCGAGCATTGGCATACCGGCACCATGACACGGCGCGCCCGCGTGCTGGACGCGCTGGAGCCGGGGCCGACCGTGGCGATCCACCCGGATACGCTCTCCGCGCTTGGCGCGCGCGAAGGCGCGACGTTGCGCCTGACCACGCGGCGCGGCAGCCTCACCGTCATGGCCCGCGCCGATACGGCGCTCGCGCGCGACATGGTATTCCTGCCCTTTGCCTATGTGGAAGCCGCCGCCAACATCCTCACCAACCCGGCGCTCGACCCGGTGGGCAAGATCGCCGAGGTGAAATTCTCGGCGGTGCGGGTGGAGGTGGCGGAGCCTGAAAGCCTTGAGAAGCCGCCTGCTGGGTAATCCGTGAAGGAGGGATCCGATTTTTCGCAGAAAAATCGGGCCTCCGGCGGGAGTATTTGGGCCAAGATGAAAGGGGGTTGCGGACTTGCATTGGCCGGGGCATTGGGGCACCTGTTGGGGGCAAGGATGAGGGGGTGAGATGACGCATATCTGGGTGAGGGCCGAGCAGCGGGCCAATGAGGAGCGGGTCGGTCTGACGCCCGAGGGGGCCGGGGCACTGCTTGCGCGCGGTTTCCGGGTGAGCGTGGAGGAGAGCGCTGCGCGGGCGATCCCGATCGAGGGCTATGCGCGGGCAGGCTGCGAGATCGTGCCGGAGAATTCCTGGCCCGATGCGCCGCGCGAAGCGATCGTCTTCGGCCTCAAGGAGCTGCCCGATGACGGCACGCCGCTCGTTCACCGCCACATCATGTTTGGCCACGCCTTCAAGGGTCAGCATTCCGGCCGCGCTCTGCTCGAGCGTTTCAAGGCCGGGGGCGGCACGCTTTACGATCTCGAATATCTGGTGGATGAGGACGGTCGGCGGGTTGCGGCCTTTGGCTACTGGGCCGGCTTTGCCGGTGCGGCGGTAACGCTCAAGGCCTGGGCCGCGCAGCAGGCCGGCGGCATCTGTCCGCCGGTGGGCACTTACGCGGGCAAGGATGCGCTGTTGGCCGAGCTTGCGGGCGAGCTTGGCGATCTGCCACGCCCCGATGCGCTGATCATCGGCGCTCTGGGCCGGGTCGGCACCGGGGCGGCGGATCTGTGCGAGGCGATGGGGGTCTCCGTCACCCGATGGGACATGGAAGAGACGGCCTCTGGCGGCCCTTTCCCGGAGATTCTCGAACACGCGCTGTTTTTCAACTGCATCCTTGCGCGCCCCGGCACGCCGGTTTTCGTCGGCCCCGAGGCGCTCACCGCCCCGCGCAGGCTCACCGCCATTGGCGATATCGCCTGCGACCCGGACAGCGATTACAACCCGGTGCCGCTTTACGATGCCGCCACCACCTGGCAGGCGCCGGTCGTGCGCGTGCAGGCCGACCCGGTGCTTGACATCATGGCGATCGACAACCTGCCCTCGATGCTGCCGGTGGAGGCGAGCGAAGATTTCGCGGCCCAGCTTCTGCCCTCGCTCGCCACGCTCGACGCCCTCGATCGTGGCGTCTGGGCGCGGGCCGAGGCCACTTTTCGCCACCACATGAAAGGGCTCTGAGATGACAATCCACTGGTGCGGCACCGGCCTGTCGGCCATTCCGGGGCTGAGGCGGCTGATGGAGGGGGGGCGGCCGGTCACGGTCTGGAACCGCACGGTCGAAAAGGCCCGCGCGGCGGTGGGCGACCTCACCTATGACATCCACGCCTTCGACATGGACGCGATCGGTGCCGCGCTCGACCCGGGCGATATCATCGTCTCGATGCTGCCCGGCGACTGGCATGTGCCGCTGGCCGAACTGGCCATCTCCAAAGGCGCGCATTTCGTCTCTTCCAGCTATATTTCGCCCGAGATGCGCGCGCTCGATCCGGCGGCGAAAGAGGCAGGGGTAGCGCTGGTCAACGAAGTCGGGCTGGACCCCGGCATCGACCACCTCATGGCCCACGCGCTGATGGCCGATTACCGCGCCTCGCCCGCCTGCGGCCCTGAAAACACCCTCTCCTTCACCTCCTATTGCGGCGGGGTACCGAAGGTGGCCAACGATTTCCGCTACAAGTTCAGCTGGTCGCCGCTGGGCGTGCTGAAGGCGCTGAAATCCCCCTCGCGCTCGATCCGCGCGGGCGAGGTGCTCGAAGTCGCCCGCCCCTGGGAGGCGATCACCCGCTATGAAGCGCCGCTGCCGGAGCCGGAAGTGTTCGAAGCCTATCCGAATCGCGATTCGCTGCCCTTCCTGGCCGAATACGGCTTCGAAAAGGACTGGCCGATCAAGGAATTCGTGCGTGGCACCCTCAGGCTCGACGGCTGGGCCGAGGCCTGGGCCGATGTGTTCGCCGAGGCGGAAAGCGCCGACGAAGCCCGCCTCCGGGAGATCTCCGACCGCCTCTGGCAGACTCACGCCTACGAGGAAGGCGAGCCCGACCGGGTGGTGCTGTTCGTCTCGCTCAAGGCCGAAAGGGACGGCCGGACCACCTGGCACCAGACCTGGGCACTCGATGCCTGGGGCGACGAAAACGCCTCCGCCATGGCCCGGCTGGTCAGCGTGCCGGTCTCGCTGGCGGTCGAGGCCCTGCTGGCCCGCGAGATCCCCCCCGGCGTCTCGGCCGCGCCCTCCGACCCCGCGCTGGTCAAACGCTGGCTGGGCGAAGTCGCCGGGCTCGCGCAATACATGGAACTGATCGACCACATCGCCTGACCGGCCTTTCATCTTTCGCCAAATACTCCCGCCGGAGGCACGATTTTTCTGCGAAAAATCGCCCCGCCCGGCGCGCGGGCACTCAGTTCGCGTAACGGTATGCGCCGCTCTCATCGGCCCGCAGGAGCGCCCGGCGCCCGTGGTTGACACAGGCGATGTCGTGAAACCCGTTCGCCACGCTGTCCAGCACCTCGAAGCTGTCGCTGCAGGCAAAAGCCCCCAGCGGCTGCAGGCGGCCCTGTACGTTGTAGGCAATCACATACACCGCCTCGCCATTGTCCATGACGATGGCATAGACCTGCGCTTCCCGCCCCGGAACGTATTCGGCGGCAAGCTCCGGCCAACCCACGAAAAGCCTGTCCTCGGCCGGCTCGAAGGCGCTGGCGGGGCCGGCGGCAAGCAGGGCCGGGAGGGCGAGCGTGAGAAGATGTTTCATGTGCGGGCCTTTCGTATGATGCAGGTCGTGCCGATGCGGCACTTTACCCTGTTTCGCCCTCGTGTCGAGCCTTTCGACCTGCGCCGGGCCGCAAGCGAAAACGGACCCGCAGGATGCCCCGCGGGTCCGCCTTCCGGTGATCGAGTTCAGGCTGTGGGCACCATGTCGATCCCGGAAATCTCGGCGCCTGCCACCAGTTCGGCGACCAGCGCGCGGGCGGCCTCGGCCCAGGCCTTGCGCTCGAGCCCCTCGTGGATGTCGCGCACCACGTCGTCATAGGAGAGATCGGCCGCTTCCGGCGGGCGGGCCTCCCAGACGGCGCGGATATCGGCCTCCACCACCGGCTCCGGCTGCAGGGCCTTGTCGAGATAGGCGCGGATCAGCGCTTCCTCGGCGGTCTCCTCGCGCCCCGGGCCGCGCGGCTCGGGGCGGGCGGTGATCCCCGCCTTGCCCGCCGCCTCCAGCAGCAGGGCACGCACCACCAGCGCCCGCGCCGCCGCCCGCCAGGCAAGGCCCGGCTTGCCGCTGGGGGCATTGTGGTGCTGGGCCTCTTCGGCGATCGCCTCGGGGGCGATCACCCTGCCATTGACCCGGATTTCGGGAAAGAGCGGATTGCCCATGACTCAGGCCCTCTTGCCCTTGCGCGACCGCACGATCTGGAAGCCCGGGCGCAGGAGGTAGCGGACAAATGCCGCCAGCCCGCTGACCAGGTGCACCAGGCGCGTGAACGGAAACAGGATGAAGATGATCAGCCCCAGCACGATATGAGCCTTGAAGATCAGCGGCACGTCGGCGATGTAGCTCGCCGCCGCCCCGTCGAAGGTGAAGATCCCGTTGGCCCAGTTCATCAGCTTGACCATTTCGTGGCCGTCCATGTTGGCCAGGCTCACCGGCACCGTCGCCAGCCCCAGGACCAGCTGAATCGCCAGGATGATGATGATCGCCGTATCGGCGAAGCTCGACGAGGCCGCCACCCGCGGATCGCTCAGCCGGCGGACGATCAGCAGCAGCGCGCCGATCAGCGCCATGGCCCCGGCAATGCCGCCGCCAATCGCCGCCAGCGCCTGCTTCCACTCATGCCTGACGCCCAGCGCATCCCAGAATTCGACCGGGATCAAGAGGCCGAACAGGTGGCCGAAGAACACCACCAGCACGCCCACATGAAAGAGCACCGAGCCCCACATGAGCATCCTGCGCCGGAGCAATTGCGAAGACGAGGATTTCCACGTCGCCGGGTCGCGCTCATAGCGGGCAATCGAGCCCAGGATGAGCACCGTCAGGGCAATGTAGGGAAGGGTTCCGAAAAGAAACTGATTCATTGTGTCGCCTCCTGTCACGGGCGGGCAGCGCCGGGCGCATGGCCGGCGGGCTGCGGGTTGAGGGGGGTATCCATGCGGGCCAGCATGTCGCGGCTGACCGGGCATCCGGCATTGGGATCGGGGCCGAAGGTCACTTCGGCCTCTTCCCAGACCGCATCGAGCGCGGCGAGATCCTCGGGGTCGTCATCGGCGACCTTGAGAAGCTCGGCCACAAGCTCATCCGAGCGGTCGATCCCCGCAAGCTCGGCGAGCCCGGCCATCACCGCCGCATAGGGGCTTTCGCGCCGTTTCAGGCGCTCGGCCAAGGCGGCGATGATGTGGCCGGCATCCCGCAGAAGCTCCAGCGCCTCTGCCTCGGGCAGGGTGGAGAGGAACTCGAGCAGGATCGGCAGGTGGTCGGGCAGCTCGCTCGAAGCCAGCTCGTAGCCCCCGGCACGATAGGTCTCGAGCAGGTCGAGCATCGCCGGGCCGCGCTCGCGGCTTTCGCCGTGCACATGCTCGAACAGGTTCAGGCTGAGCGTGCGCGAGCGGTCGAACAGGAGCACATAGCGCTCCTGCAGATCGTAAAGGTCGCGGCTGGCCATTTCCTCGATCAGCGGCTTGAGCGCGGCCCGGGCGGCGGGCGAAAGCAGCGCTTCCGCCTCGATCGCCGCGCCGATCTCGCCGGCGGCTTCCTGAAGCTCCCGCGAGGGGTAGCAGAGCAGCGCCGAGAGGGCCTTGTAGGTCCTTGCCATTGCCCCCTCCCCTATTCCGCCGCCGGCAGGACGATCTTGCGGGAGCCGAACAGCTTGCCCCCGCTCGAGCCCGCCGAGCACTGGTTGCCATCGGTGAAGCCGCAGCCGCCGCGCAGGTCATAGGCATCCTCGACCTGCTCGCGGTGGGTGGTGGGGATCACGAAGCGGTCCTCGTAATTGGCGATCGCCATGACGTGATACATCTCCTCGATGGTCAGCGCATCGAGCCCCACCTTCTCGGCGATGGAAGCATCGGCCTCGCCATTGACCTTGACCCCGCGCATATAGGCGCGCATGGCCAGCATCCGCTCGAGCGCGGTGACCACCGGGGCCTCGTCGCCCGCAGTCAGCATGTTGGCGAGGTAACGCACCGGGATGCGCAGGTTCTTCACGTCGGGCATCTCGGTATCGTGGCCCAACATGCCGGCCTCGGCCGCGTTCTTGATCGGGCTGAGCGGCGGGATGTACCAGACCATCGGCAGGGTGCGGTATTCGGGATGCAGCGGGAAGGCGACCTTCCACTCCATCGCCATCTTCCACACCGGCGAATGGCGCGCGGCCTCGATCCAGTCTTCCGGCACACCCTCGGCGCGGGCGGCCTCGATCACCGCCGGGTCGTTGGGATCAAGGAAGATCCCCAGCTGGGCATCGTAGAGGTCGGTCTCGCCGGCCACCGAGGCCGCCTCCGCGATCCGGTCGGCATCATAGAGCATCACGCCCAGATAGCGGATGCGGCCCACGCAGGTCTCGGAGCAGACCGTCGGCATGCCGCTTTCGATGCGCGGATAGCAGAAGGTGCATTTCTCCGATTTGCCGCTTTCCCAGTTGTAGTAGATCTTCTTGTAGGGGCAGCCCGAGACGCACATGCGCCAGCCGCGGCACTTCTCCTGGTCGATCAGCACCACGCCATCCTCTTCGCGCTTGTAGATCGCACCGGAGGGGCAGGACGCCACGCAGGCCGGGTTCAGGCAGTGCTCGCAGAGCCGCGGCAGGTACATCATGAAGGTGTTTTCGTACTCGCCGTAGATCTCCTTCTGCACGCCCTCGAAGTTGTAATCCTTCGAGCGCTTGGCGAACTCGCCGCCCAGGATCTCTTCCCAGTTGGGGCCCCACTCGATCTTTTCGATCCGCTCGCCGGAGACCAGCGAACGCGGGCGCGCGGTGGGGAAGGCCTCCATTTCCGGCGCGCTCTTGAGGTGATCGTAGTCGAAGGTGAACGGCTCGTAATAGTCGTCGATCTCCGGCAGCGACGGGTTGGCGAAGATATTGGCGAGGATGCGCCACTTGGCCCCCTGTTTGGGCACCAGCTTGCCGGAAGCGGTGCGCTGCCAGCCGCCCTTCCAGCGCTTCTGGTTCTCCCAATCCTTGGGATAGCCGATGCCGGGCTTGGTTTCGACATTGTTGAACCATGCATATTCGACGCCATCGCGCGAGGTCCAGACGTTCTTGCAGGTCACTGAGCAGGTGTGACACCCGATGCATTTGTCGAGGTTCAGCACCATTCCGATTTGAGCACGAACTTTCATTATTCCGCAGCCTCCACTTTGGCGGGGCGATCCAGCCAGTCCACCTTTTTCATCTTGCGCACGATCACGAACTCGTCGCGGTTACTGCCCACGGTTCCGTAGTAGTTGAACCCGTAGCTCTGCTGGGCGTAGCCGCCGATCATGTGCGTGGGTTTGAGCACCGCGCGGGTCACCGAATTGTGGATGCCGCCGCGCTTGCCGGTCTTTTCCGAGCCGGGCGTGTTCACGATCTTCTCCTGAGCGTGATACATCAGCGTCATGCCCTCCTTGACCCGCTGGCTGACCACCGCGCGGGCCGTGAGCGCGCCGTTGATGTTGAAGACCTCGATCCAGTCGTTATCCTCGATCCCGGCCTTCTTCGCATCCACCTCGCTGATCCAGACCACCGGCCCGCCGCGGTTCAGCGTGAGCATGTGCAGGTTGTCGGAATAGGTGGAGTGGATGCCCCATTTCTGGTGCGGAGTGATGAAGTTCAGCACCACATGGGGACCGTCCTCGGCCACGCGCTCGGTCACCGTCTTCAGATCCACCGGCGGGCGCCAGGTGCAGAAGCTCTCGCCAAAGGCGCGCATCCATTCGTGGTCCTGATAGAGCTGCTGGCGGCCCGAGAGAGTACGCCACGGGATCAGCTCGTGCACGTTGGTATAGCCCGCATTGTAGCACACCTCCTCGCTCTCGATCCCCGACCATGTGGGCGAAGAGATGATCTTGCGCGGCTGCGCGGCGATGTCGCGGAAGCGGATCTTTTCGTCTTCCTTCGGCGCGGCCAGGTGGGTGTGGTCGATGCCGGTATTTTCGCTGAGCGCCTTCCAGGCCTTGACCGCCACTTCGCCATTGGTCTCCGGCGCGAGCATCATGATGGTCTCGGCCGCGTCAATGGCGGTGTCGATCCGGGCCATGCCCCTGGTCACGCCCTCTTCGGTGACCACGCCATTGAGCGATTTGAGATGGGCGACCTCGACTTCGGTGTTCCAGCCGATACCCTTGCCGCCATTGCCGAGCTTCTCCATCAGCGGCCCGAGCGCGGTGAAGCGCTTGTAGAGGTTCGGATAGTCGCGGGTGACCTCGATGAAGGCGGGCGCGGTCTTGCCCGGGATCAGGTCGCATTCGCCCTTCTTCCAGTCGCGCACTTCGGGCTGGGCGATCTCGGCCGGGGTGTCGTGCAGGATCGGAAGCGCCACCACGTCGGCCTCTTCGCCCAGATAGCCGGGCACGATCTCCGAGAGCTTCTTGGCGATCGCCTTGAAGATCTCCCAGTCCGATTTCGACTCGTAAGCCGGATCCACCGCCGCCTGCAGCGGGTGGATGAAGGGGTGCATGTCCGAGGTGTTGAGGTCGTCCTTCTCATACCAGCTTGCCGTGGGCAGCACGATATCGGAGTAGACGGCGGTGGTGGACATGCGGAAGTCGATGCAGACCAGCAGGTCCAGCTTGCCCTCGGGCGCCTCGTCATGCCAGACCGCCTCGGCCGGCTTCTGGCGGCCTTCCTCGCCCAGGTCGCGGCCCATCACGCCGTTATCGGTACCCAGCAGGTGCTTGAGGAAGTATTCATGCCCCTTGCCGGAGGAGCCGAGCAGATTCGAGCGCCAGACGAACAGGTTGCGCGGCCAGTTTTCCGGCGCGTCCGGGTCCTCGCAGGACATCTGCAGCTCGCCGGACTTCAGCTTCTCGGCGACATATTCCGCCACCGGCTTGCCGGCCTCTTTCGCGGCCTTGGCCACCTCGAGCGGGTTGGTCTTGAGCTGCGGCGCCGACGGCAGCCAGCCCATGCGCTCGGCGCGGATGTTGTAGTCGATCAGCGAGAGCTTTTCCCAGTCGCCCTCCGGCGCCAGCGGCGAGAGGATCTCGCTGCTTTCGAGCGTTTCGTAACGCCACTGGTCGGTATGGGCATACCAGGCGCTGGTCGAGTTCATGTGCCTGGGCGGGCGCACCCAGTCGGTGGCGAATGCCAGCGGGATCCAGCCGGTCTGCGGGCGCAGCTTCTCCTGGCCCACATAGTGGCTCCAGCCGCCGCCGGACTTGCCCACGCAGCCGCACATGATCAGCATGTTCATGATGCCGCGATAGTTCATGTCCATGTGGTACCAGTGGTTCAGACCGGCACCGAGGATGACCATCGAGCGGCCCTCGGTCTTTTCGGCATTGAGGGCGAATTCGCGGGCGACCGCGATGATCTTGTCGGCGGGAACGCCGGTGATCTTCTCGGCCCAGGCCGGGGTGAAGGGCACGTCCTGGCCGTAATCGCTGGCGACATTCTCGCCGCCCAGCCCGCGATCGAGCGAGTAGTTGGCGCAAAAGAGGTCAAAGACCGTGGCCACCAGCGCTTCGGAGCCGTCGGCCAGCGTCACCTTCTTGACCGGGACGTTGCGGGTCAGCACTTCCGGGTGGTCGCATTTGGTGAAGTTCTCGGTGGCCGCGCCGCCGAAATAGGGGAAATCCACCCCGACCACATCGTCGTGATTTTCTTCGAGGATCAGCGACAGGCGCAGTTCGACATCCTTGCCGCCGGCCTTTTCCTCGAGGTTCCACTTGCCCTTTTCGCCCCAGCGGAAGCCCACCGAGCCATTGGGCGCCACCAGCTTGCCGCTCTTGCGGTCGATGGCGACAACCTTCCATTCCGGGTTGTTCTTCTCGCCGAGCTTGCCCTTGAGGTCATCGGCGCGCAGCTGGCGGCCGGGGATCAGGCGGCCGTCCTTTTCATCGAGGCGCACCAGCATCGGCATGTCGGTGAAGCGACGGGCATAGTCGGTGAAGTATTCCGACTGCCGGTCGAGGTGGAATTCGCGCAGGATCACGTGGCCCATGGCCATGGACAGGGCCGCATCGGTGCCCTGCTTGGGGTTGAGCCAGATATCGGCGAACTTGGAGGCTTCGGAATAGTCCGGGCTGATCACCGCGGACTTGGTGCCGGAGTAGCGCGCCTCGGTGTAGAAATGCGCATCCGGCGTGCGGGTCTGCGGCACGTTGGAGCCCCAGAGCAGCAGGAAGCCGGCATTGTACCAGTCGGCCGATTCGGGCACGTCGGTCTGCTCGCCCCAGGTCATCGGGCTCGAGGGCGGCAGGTCGCAATACCAGTCGTAGAAGCTCATGCAGGTGCCGCCCAGCAGGCTCAGATAGCGCGAGCCGGCCGCGTAGGAGACCATCGACATGGCCGGGATCGGCGAGAAGCCGAATACCCGGTCGGGTCCGTAGGTTTTGGCCGTATAGGCATTGGCGGCGGCGGTGATTTCCAGCGCCTCGTCCCAGGAGGCGCGCACGAAGCCGCCCTTGCCGCGGGCCTTGACGAAGGAGGCGCGCAGGATCGGATCGGCCTGAAGCTTGGTCCAGGCCTCGATCGGGCCGTTATCCTTGCGCAGCTTGCGCCAGGCCTTCATCAGCTGCGAACGCACCAGGGGGGTCTTTACCCGGTTGGCGGAGTAGAGATACCAGGAGTAGGAAGCCCCGCGCTGACAGCCGCGCGGCTCGTGGTTGGGCAGATCGTCGCGGGTGCGCGGATAATCGGTCTGCTGGGTCTCCCAGGTGACGATGCCGCTTTTCACATAGATCTTCCAGCTGCACGAGCCGGTGCAGTTCACCCCGTGGGTCGAGCGCACGATCTTGTCGTGGCGCCAGCGGTTGCGGTAGACGTCCTCCCAGTCGCGGTTTTCGTCCGTGGTCTGGCCGTGGCCGTCGGAGAATCTGTCAAGCTCCTTCGAGCGAAGGAAGTTCAGGCGGTCGAGCAGATGGCTCATGTATCTCTCTCCTGTAATTGCGCGTTTCTCGCTGCCCCGGCACTCGCGCGCCGGGGCAGGAAGCAGTTCGGATCAGGGGTTCTTCACATAGGCGTTGGGCCGCAGGTAGAACCACCAGTTGATGGCGATGCAGACCGCGTAGAAGATCGCAAAGCCATAGAGCGCGTATTCGGGCGTGGTGGCCTTGATCTGCTCACCGAACACCTTGGGGATGATGAAGGCGCCATAGGCCGCCACCGCCGAGGTCCAGCCCAGCACCGGGCCGGCCTGCTCCTTGTCGAACACCGCCGCGATGGTGCGGAAGGTCGAGCCGTTGCCGATGCCGGTGGCGGTGAACAGGATCAGGAACAGCAGCATGAAGGGCAGGAAGTAATCCTGCGGCGTGGCCGAGGCATAGGCCTGCTTGAGGAAGTAGGCAACGCCCAGCGCCGAAGCGACCATGATCACCGAGATCCACTGTGTCACCCGCGCGCCGCCCAGCTTGTCGGCGATGGTGCCGCCCACGGGGCGGATCAGCGCACCGATGAAGGGGCCCATCCAGGCATACATCAGCGCCGAGGGGCCGTCCGGGTTCGGGGTGTTGTGGGTCATCACCCCGTCAACCATGATGTGCTGGAAACCGAACACCACCTTGATCGCCAGCGCGAAGGTCGCCGCATAGCCGATGAAGCTGCCGAAGGTCATGGTGTAGATGATGGTCATGGCCCAGGTGTGCTTGTTGCCGAAGATGCGATACTGCCGGGTCAGGTTCTGGCCGACCTGTCCGGGGATCATCTTCAGCATCCCCACGGTCAGGGCGATGACGATGGGCAGCACGATCCACTTGGAAATGCCCCAGCCCGAGGTGGCAAGCCCGCCCTCGACCGTGGGCAGCATCAGCCACATGCCCACATAGGCGGCGACAAAACCGATCAGCAGCATCCCGGTGAGCACCGCAAAGGCGCCGATCGGGTTCGGAATGTCGGGCGATACATGCTCGTCGCGGATGTTGTTCATCCCGAACCAGGTGAAGAAGGCCAGCGGAATGAGCGGCACCAGCCAGACATAGCCGGCATTGTGGATATAGGTAAGCGTGCCGGCCGGGATCTTGCCGATCAGGGTGCCCGAGGCGTTGATCAGCTCACGGCCCGGGCCGCCGAACATGGCCACGGTCATCACCGCCGGGATCACGATCTGCATCGTGGTCACGCCAAAGTTGCCCAGCCCCGCATTCATGCCCAGCGCATAGCCCTGCACCTTCTTGGGAAAGAAGAAGCTGATATTGGACATCGACGAGGCGAAGTTGCCGCCGCCGATGCCGCTGAGGAAGGCGAGGATCTGGAACACCCAGAGCGGCGTGTCGGCATTCTGCAGCGCAAGGCCCGTGCCGGCCGCCGGCAGCATCAGCAGCGAGGTGGTCCAGAAGATGGTGTTGCGCCCGCCGGCGATGCGGATGAAGAAGGTCGAGGGGATGCGCAGCGTCGCCCCGGTGAGCCCGGCAATGGCCGAAAGGGTAAAGAGCTGCGACTTCTCGAACGGATAGCCGAGGTTGATCATCTGCACGGTGATGATCCCCCAGTAGAGCCAGACGGCAAAGCCGCACAGCAGGGCGGGGATGGATATCCACAGGTTGCGGTTGGCAATCTTCTTGCCGGTGGTTGCCCAGAACTGCTCGTTCTCGACATCCCAGTTTCTCAGGTCTTGTCCCAAAGTCGTCCTCCTTGGTGAATGGGTTGGGTCGGCTGGCCGCACAGCGGCGGCCCGCCGGTTCATTGCGGATTTGTTTCAGGCGTTTTCATGCGGCACGTCGGAGAGGTGCGTGTTCTTCGCCAGCTCCGGATGCGCGCGCCGCTCCATCCGGCGGATGGCCACATGCATCCAGATCAGGCTGACCGCCACCAGCGCAAACATCAGCATGAACACCACCGACCAGACATGGGTGATGTCGAGCAGGATGCCGAAGGCGATCGGCAGGAAGAAGCCGCCGAGCCCGCCGATCATCCCGACCAGGCCGCCGACAGCGCCCACGTTATGCGGGAAATAGACCGGGATGTGCTTGTAGACCGCCGCCTTGCCCAGGCTCATCACGAAGCCCAGCACCACGGTCAGGAACACGAACACATAGAGCGGAATGCCGAAGGAAAAGGTGATCGTCTGCGGCGTGCCGTCCGGCAGCGGGATCGCTTCGACCGTGTAGGTGGTCTCGGGATAGCTCATGATGAACAGGACCACCAGCGAGACGATGAAGGTCAGATACATCACGAAGCGCGCGCCCCAGACATCCGACATCCAGCCGCCCAGCGCCCGGAAGATCGAGCCGGGCAGGCTGTACATGCCGGCGAAGGCCCCGGCCGCGGCCAGCGGCACCCCGTAGGCGCCCACATAGTAGCGCGGCAGGAAGCTGGCAAAGGCCACGAAGCCCCCGAAGACGAAGAAGTAATAGGTCGCAAAACGCCAGACCTGGATATTCTTCAGCGGCTCCAGCTGCTGGGCGGCCGAAGCGGGCTTCTCGCCGGTCTGCTTCTGGCGCTTGCGCACCGGATCCTCGGGCGCGAAGAGGTAGAACAGCACCGCCGTCGCCACCAGCACCACCGCGTAGATGCGCGCCGTGTCCTGCCAGCCGAAGGCCAGCACCAGATAAGGAGCGGCGAAGTTCGTCACCGCCGCGCCCACATTGCCGGCGCCGAAGATACCCAGCGCGGTGCCCTGCTTCTCGGCCTCGTACCAGCGCGACACATAGGCGATGCCGATGATGAAGGAGCCGCCGGCCAGCCCCAGCCCCAGCGCCGCCATCAGAAACACCGCGTAGCTGTGCACCGAAGCCAGCAGCCAGACCGAGACCGCCGTGATCAGCATCTGGATCGGCAGCATCAGCCTGCCGCCGATCTGGTCGGTCCAGACCCCGAGAAAGATCCGGCTCAGCGAGCCGGTGAGAACCGGCGTCGCCACCAGCAGGCCGAACTGGGTCTCGCTCAGCCCCAGCTCCTGCTTGATCTTGACGCCGATGATAGAAAAGATTGTCCAGACCGCGAAACAGACCGTAAAGGCAAAGGTGCTCAGCCCCAGCGCCCGTATCTGCTGGCTTTTCGTGACCCCTTCCAGCTCGTGCATTTTATCCCTCCTGATCAGCAGCGCAGGCGTATACCCACGCATACCGAAACAGGCACAAGTGGTGGAAAGATGGATTGACATGAATCAAGAACTTTTCAACATATTGAAAAATATGTGTATTTTTGAGAAATGTCGTGTATCTCCAGGAGAATTGTCAAACTGTTCCTGCGCATGTGACAATCCGGCAATTGACAACGGACCTGAAACGGATTGATCTTTATCAAGCGCGATAACGATGAGGCGAACATGCCCACAGACCGCTTCCAGGAGATTCGTTCGCTCCCGCTCTTTGCCGGCATCAGCGACGATTCCTTCGCCGCCCTGACCCGGGGCGCCTATGTGCAGAACTTCCCGCCGCATGTGGAGATGATCACCGAGGGCGACCCGGCCGACTTCCTGCATATCGTCGCTTCGGGCCGGATCGAGCTGTATTCGAGCTGGGACCGCAACGAAAGCTCGATCGCCTTTCTCAAGCCCTATGACACCTTCATCCTCGCCGCCACGATCAAGGACCGCCCCTATCTGATGAGCGCGCGCACGGTGGAGAAATCGCGCATCATCCTGATCCCGTCGGAAGATATCCGCACGGTCTTCGAGCGCGACAGCGACTTCGCCAAGGCGATCGTCGGCGAACTGGCCATCTGCTATCGCGGCGCCATCAAGCAGATGAAGAACATCAAGCTGCGCTCATCGGCCGAACGCCTGGCAAATTATGTCGCCAAGCACCACAGGCGCGCCGGCAGCACCGGGAGCTTCCAGCTGCCGGTGGAAAAGCGCAAGCTGGCCTCGTTTCTCTCCATGACCCCGGAAAACCTCTCGCGCGCCTTCGCCGCCCTGCGCAGTCACGGGGTCGAAGTCTCCGGTTCCTTGATATTGATCAAGGACCCCGAGAAGCTGGACGCCTATGCAAAGCCAAATTCCCTGATTGACGGCTGAGTGACAGGAGGCCAGACGAGATGCGCACCCGCCCGGATGTACTGACCGAAGTGAAGCTGCCCGGCGGCACCGTGACGGTAGACGAATACGGCTACATCACCGATCCCGACAAGTGGAGCCCGGATTTCGCCCGCTGGGTGGCCGAGCGCGAGGAGATCGGCGCACTCGACGAACGCCACTGGGAGATGATCGAATTCGTCCGCGAGCAATATGCCGATCACGGCGTCGCCCCGGACCAGCGCCACCTGCTGAAATACCTGTCGCGCAAATACGGCACCGACAAGCACGGCGCCAAGGACCTGCTCTTTGCCGCCTTTCCCTCGGGCTATGTGAAACAGACGGTCAAGGCCGCCGGGATGCGCCAGCCCCGCGCCTGGAGCACCGGCTGAGGCCGCGCCGGGCAGGCCGGGCAGACAGACGATGCGGATTGCCGTCATCACCTCTTCCACCCGCGGCGAGATCGACCGGCTGATTTCCGCCGCCGCCGCCGATCTGCAGGCGCGGGGCGTGCGCCTCAGCGGCATCGTCAAGGTCGAGGACGGCGCGGCGGAGGCCGATTGCGCCTGCGACATGGCGGTGCGGGTGCTGCCCGAGGGCGAGGTGATCCCGATCACCCAGGACCTGGGCCAGGGCTCGAATGCCTGTCGGCTCGACCCCGCCGCCATCGCCCGGGCCGTTGCCCTGGTCGAGGCGCAGCCGCTCGACGGCGTGCAGATGTTCGTCCTCAACAAGTTCGGCCCCGAAGAGGCCCAGGGCCGGGGCTTCTGCAACGCCATCGCCGCCGCCCTGGCCGAAAACATCCCGGTGCTGGTCGGCGTCGGCGCCTCCAACCGCGCGGCCTTTGACGACTTCGCCGACAATCTTGCCGAAGAACTACCCCCCGAAGCGGGCGCGATCCGGGATTGGTGCGCCCAGGCGCTCGCCGGAGCCTGACCCGCGGCGACCGCCGCCCAAGGCCCCGAAACGCCCGTCGCAGTCATGCGCGCATGCAAATCTGCCCGGGATGCGAGTGGTGAGCCGTGCAGGATTCGAACCTGCGACCCACTGATTAAAAGTCAGTTGCTCTACCAACTGAGCTAACGGCCCACTGCGGCGCTGCCTACCGCTGGCCCGGCCCGTGGTCAAGGGAAAATCTCGGCAAATTCGCCGGCAAATCCGTCCGGCGGCTGGCCAAGCGCCGCCCGGCGGCCTATATGGCGGCCCATGAGCGCGGATAATCCGGCAGATGGCCTTTCTTTCATGAAATGGCACGGGGCGGGCAATGATTTCGTCATCATTGATTCCCGTGGCGGCTCGTCGCGCGTGAGCGAGCGCCTCGCCGCCGCGCTTGGCGACCGGCACCGGGGCGTGGGCTTCGACCAGCTGGCCGAGATCCGCGATTCGGAGGTGGCCGATATCGACCTCGCCTTCCGCAATGCCGACGGCTCCAGCGCCGGGGCCTGCGGCAATGCCACCCGCTGCGTGGCCCGCTACATGATGGGCGTGCTCGGGCGCGACCGGCTCTCGATCCGCACCGAGCGCGGCATCCTGCAGGCGGTGCAAGAGGAAGGCGCGGTCTGGGTCAACATGGGCCCGCCGCAGCGCGACTGGCGCGAGGTGCCGCTTTCCGAGCCCGCCGACCTCATGGCCCTGCCCATCGAGGGCGCGCCTTCGGCCGTGGGCATGGGCAATCCGCATATGGTGTTCATGGTCGCCGATGCCGAGGCCGAAGACGTGGCCGGGCGCGGCGCCACGCTCGAGCATCACCCGCTCTTTCCCGAGGCGACCAATGTGGAATTCGCCCATCTGATCGGCCCCGACACCCTGCGCATGCGGGTCTGGGAGCGGGGCACGGGGATCACGCTCGCCTGCGGCTCCGGGGCCTGCGCCACCGCCGTTGTCGCCGCCGAGCGGGGGCTCACCGGCCGGCGGGTGCGGATCGAGGCCGATGGCGGCACCCTCGCGGTGGATTGGCGCGCGGATGGCGTCTGGCTCACGGGCCCCACCGCCCATGTGTTCGACGCCCGGCTCACCCCCGCCTTCCTGGCCGCGCTCTGATGTCCGCCCCCGTCTTCTCCACCCAGGGCTGCCGGCTCAACGCCTACGAGACCGAGGCGATGAAGCGCCTTGCCGCCGAAGCCGGGATCGACAATGCGGTGATCGTCAACACCTGCGCCGTCACCACCGAAGCGGTGCGCAAGGCGCGCCAGGAGATCCGCCGGCTCAGGCGCGAAAACCCCGGCGCGCGGCTGATCGTCACCGGCTGCGCCGCCCAGACCGAGCCCGAAACCTTCGCCGCCATGGCGGAGGTAGACGCGGTGATCGGCAATGGCGAAAAGATGCGCGCCGCCACCTGGGCGCGCCTTGCCCGCGCCAATGACCCCGTGCAGGTCGGCGACATCATGCAGGTGAAAGAGGCCGCGCCGCCGCTGATCGACGGCTTCGGCACCCGCGCGCGCGCCCATGTCGAGGTGCAGAACGGCTGCGACCACCGCTGCACCTTCTGCATCATCCCCTATGGGCGCGGCAATTCGCGCTCGGTGCCCGCAAACGTGGTGGTCGAGCAGATCCGCCGGCTGGCGGAGCGGGGCTATAACGAAGTGGTGCTGACCGGGGTTGACCTTACCTCCTGGGGCGCTGACCTCGCCGGCGCGCCGCGGCTGGGCGATCTGGTGCGGCGCATCCTCGGGGCGGTGCCGGAGCTTGCCCGCCTGCGCCTCTCCTCCATCGACTCGATCGAGGTGGATGAGGCGCTGATGGAAGCCATCGCCAGCGAGCCCCGGCTGATGCCGCATCTGCACCTGAGCCTGCAGCATGGCGACAACCTGATCCTCAAGCGCATGAAGCGCCGCCACAGCCGCGACGACGCCCTGCGCTTTGCCGAGCAGGTGCGCGCCCTGCGCCCGGATATCGTGCTGGGCGCCGACATCATCGCCGGCTTCCCCACCGAGGTCGAAGCGCATTTCGAAAACTCCCTGCGCCTCGTCCGCGAAGCCGGGCTCACTTGGCTGCATGTCTTTCCCTATTCGCCCCGCCCCGGCACGCCGGCGGCGCGGATGCCGCAGTTGGACGGGCGCGCGATCCGCGAACGCGCCGCCCGCCTGCGCGCGGCCGGGGCCGAGCAGGTGGCGCGCTACCTCGCCTCCCAGGTCGGCCGGACCCACAGCATCCTGATGGAAAGCCCCCGCATGGGCCGCACCGAGCATTTCGCCGAAGTGACCTTCTCCAGCGACCAGCCGGTGGGCCAGATCATCCGCGCGCCCATCACCGGCGCCACCCCGACCCGTCTCACCGCCTGATCTCTTCTTCTGTTCGGAAATATCCCGGGGGGTCCGGGGGGCTGGCCCCCCGGCTATGCTGCGGTCCGGGGGGCCAGCCCCCCGGCTTGCCGCCCACGCTTGTCAATCGTCGTCATAGCCGCCACGCCCCGCGCTGCGGTGGCAGGCCAGGCAGTTCGACTTGCTGCCGGCGCGCGCCCATGCGCGCTGCGAAACCTCGTGACTGTGCTCGCGCACCCACCATGGCATTTCGGTGATCCGCAGGATGTATTCGTTTTCACCGACCCCGCGCAGCATCCATTGTCTGTTGCCTCCGGTATCGGCGGCATTGGCGGTGAGGTAAGCCTCGATCTGGGCCCGGCTGGCCTCATCCAGCGAAGCATCCTCGCCGAAATGGTTGTCGAGCGTGTTCATGATCGTCTTCCACGAACGCGCCGGCAGGAAGGGCGCCGGAAAGGCCATGTGGCAGGCGCTGCATTCGGCCTCGGTGAGCTTGGCGGCGGCGCGCATGTTGGTGCCGGCGGCGGCGGGGGCGAGGTTCGCGAGGGCAATGAGCCCGGCGGCGGCGAGTGCTTTCATTGCGGGAATTTTCATGCTCTTTCCTTTCAGTTTCAGAGGCTTGACAGCCAGGCCAGGATGTCGGCCTTCTCGCCGGCCGTGCATTCGCGCCCCAGCACGCTCTTGCAGTTGCGGCGGAACCACTTGGCCACCTTGGCCGAATCGGTAAACCGGGAGGGGTTTGCCGAAAGCGCCATCGGCTCGATCGCCTTGCCGGCGCGGGTATGACCGGTGGCGCGCAGGTTCTGCGTGTGGCAGGTGGTGCAGGAGGGGGTCTCGGGCTTGCCGCCCGTATGCCGGCCCATGAACAGCGCCTTGCCGCGCGCCACCGAGGGCTGCGTGTGCGCTTGCGCTGCAAATTGCGCGATCAGCTGGCGCGCCGAGGTATCTCCGGCCGCTGCCGGCCAGCCGGCCAGGGCTGCCAGAGCGCCTACCAGCGCCAGTTTCCTGAAGTTTCCTTTCATTGCTTTACTCCTTGCTTGCATGGGCGCCTGCCCTGTTCCTCATTCCTCGACTTCGGCGAAAAACGGGTTGAACCACCCGGTTTCGGCATCCGCATGACAGGCCGCGCAATTGTCGCGCGAGCCCACCCGGGGGCTGCGGAAGGCCGCCGGGTCGATCCAGCCGTGGCGGGCCTTCCAGAACGGCGTGTCGGAGATGCGGGTGACCCCCTTGGCGGGATCGAGGCGGAAAACCTTCGACGCCCGCGTATCGGCGCTTTCGGCGGCATGGGCGCTGAGCCAGGCGGTGATTTCGGCGGTGGTCTCGGCGTCAAGCGAGGCATCCTCGCCGAAATGGTTGTCCAGCGTCGCCATGATCTGCTCCCAATTGTCCGAGGGCAGCAGCGAGGGGTGGTAGAACATATGGCAGTCGGTACATTCGGCCCGCGCGGTCGGGTCGATTTCGGCCACCGGCGCGCCGGGCACCGGCAGAAGGACGGGCGCGGCCACGGCCAGCGCCAGCACCAGCGCGAGAGCCAACCCCACGCCCAACGCCGCGCCGGGGCGCGCCTCTCGCTCCGGCGGCACGATATCCTGCGGGCCGACTTCCTTCTTGCCGGTCACCATGGCGCGCACGAGGTTTTCGCCTTCGCGCCGGCTGGTGAAGATCACCCCGCCCAGATGCAGCGCCACCAGCGCCAGGATGGTGAAGGCCACGGCCTCGTGCATCTCGGCCAGCGCCGGGCTGTCGGTATGGGCGAGGATGAAGGCAAACGGCCCCAGCTTCGCCCCCGCGCCCAGAAACGCCCAGCCGGTCAGCCCCGCCGCCAGCACCGCCGCCATCAGCGCCAGCACCATCGCCGCGCCCAGCGGATTGTGCCCCACATGGCGCGCCTCGCGCCCGCCCAGCACATCGCGCGCATAGCGCATGAGCCGCACCGGCCCGGTGACAAAACCCGCAAAGCGCGCATAGCCCCCGCCGGCAAAGCCCCAGACGATGCGCGCCAGCACCAGAGCCACCGCGAGGCTCGCCGCCACCACATGCACCGGGATGAAGCCCGGCCCCAGCACAAAGCCGGTCACCGCCGCCACGGCGATGCTTGCCACCAGCGCCCAGTGAAACAGCCGCACGAAGGCATCCCAGACCGGCTGTGGCGCCCGGCGCATGCGTGTCGGGCCTGATTGCATGGTTTCGTCTCTCATACGCGTGCCTCGCTCCGTGCGAATCGATTTGGGCGCAGGGCGTGCCCTGCTCTCTTTGCCTCTAAGCCCTCTTCCCCGGCACTCCCATAAACCGAGGCTTGGAAGGCCAAACTTGTGGTGGATTGACCTTTGGTTTAGGCGAAAATGGCCTGATACGGAGACGCGACATGCACCCCAACCCCGCCTTTCACACCGCCAGCGCCGGCGAAAATCTCGCCTTTGCCCGCCAGCGCGGCTTCGGCCTGCTCGCCATCAACGGGCCCGAAGCGCCGCTCGCCGCCCATGTGCCCTTCGTGCTGGCCGAAGACGGCGCCAGCGCCGATCTGCACCTGATGCGCTCCAACCCGCTCGCCCGCGCGCTCGACGTGCCGCGCCCGGCGCTGCTCGCCGTGTCCGGGCCGGACGGCTATGTATCGCCCGACTGGTATGGAGAGCGGGCGCAGGTGCCGACCTGGAACTATGTCGCCGTGCATCTGCGCGGGCGGCTCGAGCTTTTGCCCGAAGCCGAGCTGGCCGGGCTGCTCGCGCGCCTGACGGATGCCTTCGAAGCCCGGCTCGACAAGGCCCCCTGGCGCATGGACAAGCTGCCCGGCGAGGCGCTCGCCCGGATGATGCGGGCGATCCTGCCCGCGCGGCTGCATGTGGAGGCGATCGACGGCACCTGGAAGCTCGCGCAGAACAAGCCCGGCGCCGCGCGCCTGAGCGCCGCCGCGCAGGTCGAAACCGGGTCCGGCCACGAACTGGCCGCGCTCGCCGCCCTGATGCGCGGGGTTTCGCCGCCAAGGTAGACAACCCGCCGGGCAATACCTACATTACGGGAGAGCCGGGAGGAGACCATGCCGCTACCCCTTGCCCCGATCACAGCCTTCGCGATCCGCTACGCAACCGTGGCGCTTGCCACCTGGGCGCTGGCCTCCCGGGTCGGGCGCGGGCGGCGCGACCAGCGCGCCGAGGATGCTCTGGACGCGCTGGACGAAGGCACTTTCCTGCGCCGCGAGGCCGGTCAGGTCAATGCCACCACGCGGTTTCGCCGGGTGTTCCGGCCGGGCGAGGGGCGGGGCGGGGTCGAGGTCGATTTCGCCTCGATCGGCCGTCTTCGCATCCGCAGGGTGGAGTGAGCCGCCAGCGAGCCGGCAGCCTCGGGCGCCTGCCCGCCGCCCGCCAACCGGCTCCGGTGGCTTGACACTCCCGGGCAGGAAGGCCACCCTGTCCGCCACAAGCACCCCCCCGGCCTTGTCGCCGGGGCGCTGTGCGTGCGAGAATGACGGGTCCCGACCCAAGCGAGGCTGCATGTCCGACACCCCCATCACTCCCCTGCTCGACCAGGTGCGCCAGCCGGCCGACCTCAAGGGGTTGAGCATCGCCGAGCTGGCCCGGCTGGCCGAGGAACTGCGCGCCGAGACGATCAGCGCCGTGAGCGAGACCGGCGGCCATCTGGGCGCGGGGCTTGGGGTGGTGGAGCTGACCGTGGCGCTGCACGCGGTATTCGACACCCCGCACGACAAGCTGATCTGGGATGTGGGCCACCAGTGCTATCCGCACAAGATCCTGACCGGGCGGCGCGACCGCATCCGCACGCTGCGCCAGAAGGACGGGCTTTCGGGCTTCACCAAGCGCGACGAGAGCCCCTATGACCCGTTCGGCGCGGGCCATTCCTCCACCTCGATCAGCGCCGCGCTGGGCTTTGCCGTGGCGCGTGATCTCGGCGGCGCGCCCGAGCACGGCATCGGCGACGTGATCGCGGTGATTGGCGATGGGAGCATGTCCGCCGGCATGGCGTTTGAGGCGATGAACAATGCCGGCCACCTGAAAAAGCGCATGTTCGTGGTGCTCAACGACAACGACATGTCGATCGCCCCCCCGGTCGGCGCGCTGTCGGCCTATCTCTCGCGCCTCTATGCGGAGGAGCCGTTTCAGGAGCTAAAGGCCGCCGCCAAGGGCGCGGTGAGCCTGCTGCCCGAGCCGCTCCAGCAGGGCGCGCGCAAGGCCAAGGAGATGCTGAAGTCCATGACCGTGGGCGGCACGCTGTTCGAGGAGCTTGGCTTTTCCTATGTGGGGCCGATCGACGGGCACGACATGGAGCAGCTGATGGCGGTGCTCGGCACGGTCAAGGCGCGGGCCACCGGGCCGATGCTGATCCATGTGCTGACGACCAAGGGCAAGGGCTATGCGCCGGCCGAAGGCGCGCGCGACCGCGGCCACGCCACCGCCCGCTTCGACATCGCCACCGGCAAGCAGCACAAGCCCCCTTCCAACGCGCCCAGCTATACCTCGGTCTTCGGCCGCACCCTGACCGACCTCGCCGCGGCGGACCCGCGCATCTGTGCGGTGACCGCGGCCATGCCCGACGGCACCGGGCTCAGCCTGATGGCCGAGCGCTACCCTTCGCGCTGCTTCGATGTGGGCATTGCCGAGCAGCACGGCGTGACCTTCGCCGCCGGGCTGGCGGCTGGCGGGATGCGCCCCTTCTGCGCGATCTACTCGACCTTCCTGCAGCGCGGCTACGACCAGGTGGTGCATGACGTGGCGGTGCAGTCGCTGCCGGTGCGCTTTGCCATCGACCGGGCCGGGCTGGTCGGGGCCGACGGGGCCACCCATGCGGGCAGCTTCGACATCGCCTATCTCGCCAACCTGCCCGGCTTCGTGGTGATGGCGCCCTCGGACGAGGCCGAGCTCATGCACATGATCGCCACCGCCGCCAGCATCGACGACCGCCCCAGCGCGGTGCGCTACCCGCGCGGCGAGGGCGTCGGCGTGGAGCTGCCGGAAGCGGGCGAGGTGCTCGAGATCGGCCGGGGGCGGATCGTCCGCGAGGGCAGCCGGGTGGCGATCCTGAGCCTCGGCACCCGGCTGGCCGAATCCCTGCGCGCCGCCGAAAGCCTGGCCCAGCGCGGCATCAGCCCCACCGTCGCCGATGCCCGCTTCGCCAAGCCGCTGGACCAGGAAATGATCCTCGCCCTCGCCCGCGATCACGAGGCGCTGATCACCGTCGAAGAGGGCGCCACGGGCGGCTTCGGCAGCCATGTGGCCCAGCTTCTGGCCGAGAATGGCGTTTTCGACCAAGGGCTTGGCTTCCGTTCCATGTTCCTGCCCGACAGCTTCATCGGCCAGGCCAGCCCGGCCGAGATGTACCGGGCCGCGGGCCTGACCGCCGCCGATATCGAGAACAGGGCGCTGGAGGCGCTCGGCATCGCCCGGATCGGCGTCAGCCGCGCCTGAGTTATCCGTGCAACACTTGCCCGGACAGGTCGCCATCAGCCCCCTGACGGTCTGGACATCAAGCCACTCTCCCCCCTAATAAAGAGCACATACGAAGGGGGATATCATGAAAAAACTCATTCTCGCCACAGCGTTCGGCATCGCTGCCAGTGCCGCTCTCGCCGGCTCCTACAACCCGCCGGTCGTCGATGAAGCCGTCATCGTCGAAGATGCGGCCTCGTCCACGGGCGTTTCCTGGATCGTGCCGTCCCTGACCATCCTGTTCCTGCTCGCCATCTTCTCCTGAACCACCGCCCCGGCCCACCGCGATCTCGCCGCGAGGCGGTGCGCCGGGGCGCGACGGCGGATATGGTGTTGCATGTCGTCGCAGGCACTCATATCATCCGCAACGAAATTCAACGAAAGGCTATCCAGATGAAAAAAGCACTTGCCGCCGCTGCCCTCGCACTTGCCGCCACTTCGGCCAATGCAGGCTCCGCCGATGCGCCGAAAATGGATGTGACCGTGATCAGCCAGAGCGCTTCCGGCGGCATGTCGCAGGGCTGGATCGTGCCGATGGTCTTTGCAGGCCTGCTGATCGTCCTGCTGGGCAATGCCGCAGGCGGTGGCTACTCCCCCGGCTGATCCACGGGCCGGATACCCGCGTGCCTCTCTGCGGCCCATCCCGGGCCGGGAGGATCGGGACGGGCGGGGTATGATGGGC
>JALWTH010000049.1 GCA_027082975.1 Paracoccaceae bacterium
CCCTTTGCGGGTGGGCACAAATCCCTTTCCCCGCCCCTCGTTTTGCGGCATGTAACGGGGATGAAGCTGCGCACCAAGGCATATCTCGTCCACCTGCTGACCGCCACCGGCGCGGTCTTTGCCATGCTGGCCATGCTGGCGGCGGTAGAGGCGAAATGGGGGCTGATGTTCCTGTGGCTGGTGGTGGCCTTCGCCGTGGACGGGATCGACGGCCCGCTGGCGCGCCGCTACGACGTGCGCACCAACGCGCCCGAGATCGACGGGGTGCTGCTCGACCTGATCATCGACTACCTCACCTATGTCTTCATCCCCGCCTTCGCGCTGTTCAAGTCCGGGCTGCTGCCGGGCTGGACCGGCTGGGTGTCGATCATCGTCATCACCTTCGCGAGCGCGCTCTATTTCGCCGATACCCGGATGAAGACAAGGGACAATTCCTTCGCCGGCTTTCCCGCCTGCTGGAACATGGTGGTGATCATCTTCTTCGCGCTCAGGCCCAATTTCTGGCTGATGCTGGCGATCGTGGTGGCGCTGGCGGCGACCATGTTTACCAATCTCAAGTTCATCCACCCGGCCCGCACCGAGCGCTGGCGCTGGCTGTCGCTGCCGGTGGCCATCGCCTGGGTGATCTTCGCCGGCTGGGCCGCCTGGGTCGACTTCCACCCGCAAAGCTGGGCCCATTGGGGGCTGGTTGCCAGCTCGCTCTACCTGCTTCTGGCCGGCATGGCCCAGCAGCTGATCCCGCCGGCTAAAACCGCGTAAGCGCCGCCCCGCCCACGATCAGCCCCGCCGCCAGCGCCTTCATGCGATCCATCCGCTCGCCGAACAAAAGCCAGCCGATCAGCACCGCAAACAGGATCGAGCTTTCGCGCAAGGCCGCGACCAGCGCGATTGGCGCGCGCACCATCGCCCAGACCACGATCGAATAGCCGAGATACGAGGCCGCCCCGGCCAGGCTCCCGCGCCAGAGCTCGCCCCGGCTCACCCGCAGCACCCGCGCGCCATCGAGCACAAGCGCCACCGGCAGATACAGCGCCGCCGTCACCGCCAGCGCCCAGGCCACGAACAGCACCCCATCCCCCATCAGCCGTGCCCCGATCCCGTCGGTGAGCGAATAGCCCGCCGTGGCCGTGGCCGAGGCCAGCGCAAAGGGCACCAGCCGCCGGCTCTCGCCGCTGGCAAACGCCCCGCGCGCCATCAGCAGGATGCCGAGCCCCAACAGCAGCACGCCCGCCACCTGCACCCCGCTCAGCCGGTCGCTCAGCACAAAGGCCCCCGCCCCCAGCACCAGAAGCGGCGCCGCGCCCCGGGCGATGGGATAGACCCGGCTCAGATCCCCATGCGCATAGGCATATCCCAGCGCCAGATAATAGACCGTGCGGATCAGGCCGGAAGCGACGATCCACAGCCAGACCTCCGCGCCGGGAAGCGAAAAGAAGGCGGCCACGACCAGCCCCATCAACCCGTTCGACACCACCACCAGGATCATCCCGGTGAGCTTGTCGCCCCCGGTCTTGACCATCGCGTTCCAGGTCGCATGCAGAAGCGCCGAGCCCAGCACCGCAAGAAAAACCGCCAGGCTCACCCGCCCCCCCTTTCACCTTTCGCCAAATACTCCCGCCGGAGGCATGAAATCCTCACCCCAGCGCCGCGTCGCAGCGCGCGCAGGTGCCCGGATGCCCGTGCGTGCCCACATCCGGCAGGATCTTCCAGCAGCGCTGGCACTTCTCGCCCTCGGCCTTTTCGAAGACCACGCCCACGCCCTCCACCTCCGGCAGGCGAAAGGCCTCGGCCGGGATCGGATCGCCCGTAAGCGTCACCGCCGAGGTGATGCAGATATCGGCGAAATCCACCGATTTCAGCGCCGCCAGCACGCCCGGATCGCGCAGATGCACCACCGGCGCGGCCTCGAGCGAAGCGCCGATCACCTTGTCGCGCCGCTGCACTTCGAGCGCGGCGGTGACCACCCGGCGCACCTTGCGGATCTCGGCCCACTTGGCCGCCAGCGGCTCGTCGAGCCAGTCGGCCGGGGTGGCGGGGAAGTCCATGAGATGCACCGAGCTTTCCTCGCCCGGATGGCGCTCGAGCCAGACTTCTTCCATGGTAAAGGCCAGGATCGGCGCGAGCCAGGTGGTCAGCCGCTCGTGCAGCAGGTCGAGCACGCTGAGTGCCGCGCGCCTTGTCGGGTCGTCCTCGGCGCCGCAATAGAGCGCATCCTTGCGGATATCGAAATAGAAGCTCGAAAGGTCGATGGTGGCAAAGGTGAACACCGCCTGCCAGACCGCCTGAAAGTCGAGCCTGCGGTAGCTTTCGCGCACATGGTGGTCGAGCTCCGCCAGCCGATGCAGCACCCAGCGCTCCAGCTCCGGCATCTCGGCGGGGGGGACACGATTTTTCGCAGAAAAATCGCCGAGGCTGCCGAGGATGAAGCGCATGGTGTTGCGCAGGCGGCGGTAGCTGTCGGCCACGCCCTTGAGGATCTCGTCGCCGATGCGCTGGTCGGCGCTGTAATCCACCTGCGCCACCCACAGCCGCAGGATATCGGCGCCATATTGCTTCACCACCTTTTCCGGGGCGATGATGTTGCCCAGGGATTTCGACATCTTCATGCCCTTGTCATCGAGCGTGAAGCCGCAGGTCATCACGCCCCTGTAGGGCGCGCGCCCGATCGTGCCGCAGGCCTCGAGCATCGAGGAGTGGAACCAGCCGCGGTGCTGGTCGGTGCCCTCGAGGTAGAGGTCGGCGATCCCGTCCGGGCTGCCATCCGGGCGGTCGCGCAGCACGAAGGCATGGGTCGAGCCCGAGTCAAACCACACGTCGAGCACGTCAAACACCTGTTCGTAATCCTCCGGGTCGGCGGCATCGGCGATGAAGCGCTCTTTCGCGCCCTCTTCATACCAGCAATCGGCCCCCTCGGCCTCGAAGGCTGCCTTGATGCGGGCATTCACGGCTTCGTCCCTGAGCAGGAAGTCCGGGTCGTCGGGCCGCGCCCCCTTCTTCACGAAGCAGGTCAGCGGCACGCCCCAGGCGCGCTGGCGCGAGAGCACCCAGTCGGGCCGCGCCTCGATCATCGAATAGAGCCGGTTGCGCCCCGTGGGCGGGGTCCAGGTCACCAGCTTGTCGATGCTGGTGAGCGCGCGCTCGCGGATCGTGCGCCCGTAAGTGTCGTCGCCCCCGCAGGGCTTGTCGATGGCGACGAACCATTGCGGCGTGTTGCGGTAGATCAGCGGCGCCTTGGAGCGCCAGCTATGGGGGTAGGAGTGGGTGATGCGCCCGCGGGCGATCAGCGCGCCCAGCTCCACCAGCTTGTCGATCACCGCGCGGTTGGCATCGCCCTCCCAATCGCCCTTTTTCGGCTTGTCGCGCAGGATCTTCTTGCCGCCGAAAAACGGCAGGTCGGACCGGAAAGAGCCGTCCTCCAGCACATTATACGTCATCTCCAGCCCGTGTTTCAGGCCGATCTGGTAGTCGTCATCGCCATGGCTCGGCGCGGTATGGACAAAGCCGGTGCCGGCATCCTCGGTCACATGGTCGCCCGGCAGCATCGGCACGTCGAAATCCCACTCGCCCTTGGCCCCCTCGGCGCCCCGCAGCGGATGCGCCAGCACCAGCGCCTGCAACTCGTCGGCGGAGACATCCCGCAGGCGCTTCCACATGGAGGGCTCGAGCCGCGCGGCGGCGAGCACCTCTTCGGCCAGGCTGTCGGCGAGCAGGTAGCGCTCGCCCACGCGCGCCCAGCTTTCTTCGGGGGTCGCCGTGACCTCATAGAGCCCGTAAGAAATGCCGGGGCCGAAGCATACGGCGCGGTTCTGCGGGATGGTCCAGGGGGTGGTGGTCCAGATCACCACGTCATCGCCCACAAGCTCCTGCGGCCCCGCGACGATGGGAAACTTCACCCAGATCGTGTGGCTCTTGTGGTCGTGATACTCCACCTCGGCCTCGGCCAGCGCGGTCTTTTCGACCGGCGACCACATCACGGGCTTGGAGCCCTGATAGAGCGTGCCGTTCATCAGGAATTTCATGAACTCGTCGGCAATCACCGCCTCGGCGTGGTAATCCATGGTCAGATAGGGGTCGTCCCACTTGCCGGTGACGCCAAGGCGCTTGAACTCCTCGCGCTGGATGTCCACCCAACTCGCGGCAAAGCGGCGGCATTCCTGGCGGAAGGCGATCACGTCCACCGCGTCCTTGTCCTGCCCCCTGGCGCGATACTGCTCCTCGATCTTCCACTCGATCGGCAGGCCGTGGCAATCCCAGCCCGGCACATAGCGCGCGTCAAAGCCCAGCATCTGGTGGGAGCGCACGACGAAATCCTTGAGGATCTTGTTGAGCGCGTGGCCGATATGCAGGTGGCCGTTGGCATAGGGCGGGCCGTCATGCAGGATATAGGGCGGGCGGCCCTCGGCGCGGGCGCGCAGGCGGTCATAGACGCCGATCCTGGCCCAGCGCTCGAGCCAGCCGGGCTCGCGCTTCGGCAGCCCCGCGCGCATGGGAAAATCGGTCTCGGGCAGGTGCAGGGTGGATTTGTAGTCGGGCATTTCGGGGGTGTCAGGCGTGTCAGCGCACATGTCGGATCATCCAGTCGGCTCGGTCAGGGGTGAAGCGGCGCGGAAGGCTCATGCGCCTTGGCCCGGCGGCTCCTCTCAGAGCGCCGGGCGGCTAATTCGTATGCTTGTGCATATGCTGGCTTTGCTCCACATGCGCCGCTTATAGGCAGGCAGGGGCGCGCGTGCAATCGGTTTGGCGTGCAAGCGGGGCTCAGAAACGCGCGTCGAACAGCCCGTCATTGCCGCCGCCCAGCGCGTAGGTGAAGCCGAACGCGTAGGTACTGGCGCCGAAGTTGTTCCGGCTCGCGGCGAGGGAGATTTCCAGCGGCATGTCCGGCAGGCGGTAGCGCGCGCCCAGGGTGGCCGTCCCGGCATTCGTGACCGCTATCGAACGGTAGTCGATGTAATCATATGCGGCAAAGAGCCCGAACCCCTGGCCAAAAGCGTAATCCAGCCGGATCCCGGTCCGGGTGCGGTGGGTGGCGCCGAGCACATTCTGGTCTTCGAGATAGGCCTGGCCGGTGAAGTCGCCCATGCGCAGCAGGGCTTCGGCGCCCAGGCCGATAGAGGTGGTGGGGATCCCGAGGCTGTCGACCACGCGGTTGGCGGTGGCATAGCCGCCGAGCCGCAGGCTGTCGCTGGCCGCGTAGGACAGATGCGCGCCGATGCCGGTGCCGGCAGAGGTGAGCACGCCGGTTACCGACCGGGTGAACTGGCCGTCAAACTGCACATCGAGCCCGCCCCCGAAGCCGAGCCGGACCCGCCCGCCGAAGCCGTCGGTGAGCGTTGCCGGCGCGGCTGGAGCGATGGAATGGAAGAAGCCGATGTCTCCGCCCTCGAAGGCACCCTGGGCAAGGGCGCCGGTGGCAGTGAGGGCGGCAAGGGCGGTCGTGCAGAAAAGCCGGTGCATCGCGAGGCGATCCTCTCTTGTTGCGTTGGCAGCAAGCTACGCGCGGGCCGCGGCGCTGTCCCCTAGCAAATGCCGGGGCAATGGGAATAAATACCGGGAAATGCGACCTTTCGCCCACCTTGCACAGGCGCGCGGGCGGCATTAGCTGCAGGGCAAAGGAAGGCCGCCCCATGACCGCAATCCCGCCCCGCTTCGACATCACGCCTGCCCAGATCGACGCCCAGGTCGCCGCCTTTTACGCCCGGGTACGCGCGCATGAGGTGCTGGGGCCGGTCTTTGCCCGGCATGTCACCGACTGGCCGGCCCATGAGGCGAAAATCGCCTCCTTCTGGCGCAACGCGATCCTGCATGAACGTGGCTATCAGGGCCGCCCGCAGCAGGTGCACATGCAGCGCCCGGAGGTGATGGCCGAGCATTTCCCGCTCTGGCTGGATCTCTTCGAAGAGACCGCCCGCGAGGTGCTGAACCCGCGCCAGGCCGATAGCTGGAACGCGCTGGCGCGCCGGATCGGCGCCGGGATGCGCATGGGGGTGGAACAGGCGCGCGCCGCTCCGGGCGCAACGCCGCTGCTGCGATAACCCGCGCACCCTCATTGCGCCCCGCAGGGCGTTTCGGGACCCGCCCCCTTTCATCTTTCGCCATATACTCCGGGGGAGCACGAGGGGGCCGGCCCCCTCGCAAACCGATTTTTCTGCGAAAAATCGGGGCCTCCGGCGGGAGTATTTGGAGAAAGGTGAAATCAGGAAAATTTCAGGTTTCTCTTGATCGCGGTTTCCACTTGCCATTGGCGCAGGGGGGGAAGGCTGGACGAGCGGGTTTTCAACTCTCCTGTCAATTTTGCCAGCCACTTCTTTTCCGCTTCCAGTTCAGAATGGGGAGATTTATACCGCTCACGCAGGGTTTCGGTCACTTCCTGAAAAGCTGTATTTTCCAGCTCCAGCAGTGTTTTGGCAAAGGCAGCGGCGTCCATGGCCTGGAGGACGGGTTTTCCTGCGTAGTGTTCGTTATTGCATAGCAGGGTGTTCAACTGGTCCCGGTCGGTTCGGGTGAGGACCAGCAATTGCTGGCAAAGTTCGTGCAAGGATCGGACAAAGGCTTGATCGCAGGATTTTCGCAGGTACTGGAACAGCTCCTCGAAAGCCATTGCACTTGGTGAATCGCCATGTGGATATCTCAGGCCGAGATGACCCCTTCGGGGCGCAAGATCGTGAAAAAAGTCCACGCCAGCCTTGGCGGCTGTGACCGTGGCCCTGGCTGTGATTTCGTCGGCATAGGCCCTGCATTCTTTCTTGACCCGATTTATCTCGAAGTCGGGCATGCCGATTTCGGCCAGTTCCAGGCGCGCGGCGAAGACATGCAGGATGATGCCGGGGTCCTCATATTCACGCGCTGCGAATTTTTCCTCCATGCGGTCAATGGCTTTCATTACCAGTGCCTCGTCGCGTAGGGATGCCCACCGGACGGTATGCCATTCCGGCTCGTCTTCAAGGCGGTGGAAGGCCATGGAGTGGGTGAGCCCTTTTTCAAGCAGGTCGTCATCGGCCCAGCCGTCGCAGATCAGCGCTTCGGCAAGGGTGATTTCGAGAGTCAGACCGTAAGGGATTGGTTTGATGATATCAGGGCCGTATTTCTCCTCCGCCTTTTTCAATCTATTGGTAAGTGGGTTATCCTTCTCGGGGAAAAGAGTTGCGGGGTCCTGCCCGATGGAAAAATCCTTGCGCTCCAGGCCGCCGGTCTTGAATTCGATCGACAAGGCGAGAAAGGCATTCAGCAGCTTGCGCATACCGGTTTCGTTGCCCGTAAAGCGTGCAAATCGTTCATCGAGGAGGCGTGCATGGAGCCCGGCGAAATCCATCAGGCTCTGGCGAAGGACGCGCAGGTTGCCGGTCCCGGACTGGATAAAGAGCTTTTCAATCCCGGCCCTGTTGTCTTGCAGGAATTCGCGCGCTTTCTCATTGCGGATCGCTTCAACAAACGCCTTCACGGCGGAAGGGGCATCCGGGCGCACGCTTAGCGTGTGGCCGATCAGCTTTTCCTTGATCCGGTGCTCGTCCTCGCCCCAGAGTTCGGACTCGTTGGCCAGCAGGATCAGGCGCTTGCCTTCCTGTTCGAGAAAGCCGTTGAGGTAGCCGGTCAGTTCCTTCACCGGCATGTTGGTGCGCTCGAGATCGTCAAAGATCAGGGTGTCGGGCAGTCTTTTCTTAGCCAGATCTGCAATAGAAAACTCCGCCGATAGCTTTATATATTTGAGCGCGATTCCCCCAATCTTTCCTAGCTGACTCATCCCAGGGGTGTCCTGACCCTCAAGCCAAGCCATCAGAATGGCGCGGTCTATGTCGTCGGCATTTCGCACGCCGAACAGGCTGACATAAAGCGCGTCTTTGTTCTTGGTGACCTGTTGCACCAGATGTGTCTTGCCCGCGCCCCACGGGGCTGCGAGCAGCACGCCATAGCCGGGGTCTGCGAGCGTCAGATAGTGGGCGAGATATTCTTTGACATGGGTATTGGGCATCAGGTCTTCTCCCGCCCGAACAGCCCGGTCAGCGCGCGGGTGACGAGGCGTGAGACGGTGGGGCGGCGGGCAGCCGAGAAGGGCAGCGGGCGGCAGACTTCCATGGCGGCGATGCCGACGCGGGCGGTGAGCGCGCCGTTGACCATGCCTTCGCCGAAGCGGCGGCTGAGTTTGGAGAGCAGCGAGCCGCCGGCGAGCGAGTGGATCAGGTCGTCGCCCACCGCCACCGCGCCGGTGGCGACCAGGTGGGTCATCACCGCGCGCATCAGCCGCCAGGAGCCGAAGAGGCCTGCGCGCCCGCCATATATCTCGGCCACGCGGCGGATCATGCGCAGGTTGGCGGTGAGCGCGGTGGCGACATCGGCGAGCGCCAGCGGCACGATGGCGGTGACGGTCGCGACCTGGCGGGCGGCGGCCTCGATCTCGCTTGTGGCCAGGTGGTCGAGCGGGGCGAGGAGCTCGGCTTCGGCAAGGTCGATCAGGTCGGCCGCATCGAAGACTTCGCTCCGGCGCGCGGCGAGGCGCTCGCGGCCCCAGGCCAGTTCGGGCCGGGTGGCGTAGAGGTGCAGCAGGCGGTCGAGCAGCTGCTGCTG
>JALWTH010000050.1 GCA_027082975.1 Paracoccaceae bacterium
GTCGTAGGTGGCGACCTCGCCCCGGAAATGACCGCCGCCGAGGTCACGGAGCATCTGGTCGCGGCCATTCACAAGGGCTACGACCTGATCATCTGCAATTATGCGAACCCGGACATGGTCGGCCATACCGGCGACCTCGCCGCCGCCATTCGCGCGGTCGAGGCGGTGGATCGCGGGCTGGGGCAGGTCATGGCCGCGCTTGAGGAGGTGGGGGGCGCGATGATCGTCACCGCCGATCACGGCAATTGCGAAACCATGATCGACCCGGAGACTGGCGGCCCCCATACCGCCCATACCACCAACCCGGTGCCGGTGATCTGCTTCAACGCGCCCGGGGTGCAGGGGCTCGCCGACGGGCGGCTCGCCGACCTCGCCCCCAGCCTGCTGGCGCTGATGGGGCTCGAGAAGCCCGCGGAAATGACCGGCGAGAGCCTGCTCAGGTGAGGTGGCTGGCGCTCCTCCTCCTGCTGCTGCCGGTAGCAGCGCGGGCCGAAAGCGATCCGGCCGAGAGCGCGCGCGCGGCGATCGAATTGCTCAGCGAAGCCGAGGCCGAGCTGCGCGCGGCCGAAAAGGCCAGCGACCGGGTCGCCGCGCTGACCCAGACCATCCACGCCTACGAAGTCGGGCTCGATGCCTTGCGCGAGGGGCTGCGCCGGGCGACCATCCGCGAAACCGCCATTGCCGGGGTGTTCGAGGCAAGGCGCGCGCGCATCTCGCGGCTGGTCGGCGTGCTGGGTTCGATGTCTTCGGCCCCGGCGCCCATGAGCCTCCTGCACCCCGACGGCCCGCTGGCCGCGGTCCATGCGGGCATGGTGGTGGGCGAGGTGGTGCCGGCGCTGCAGGAAGAGGCCGAAGAACTTCGCGCTTCGCTCGAGGAAATGCGGATGCTGCGCGAGCTGCAGCAAGGCGCGGTGGAAGTGCTCGAACAGGGTCTGCGCGGCGCCGAAAAGGCGCGGGTTGCGCTGAGCCAGGCGATTTCGGAGCGCCGCGCGCTGCCGCCGCGCTTCATCGCCGACCCTGAGCAGTTGCAGGCGCTGGTCAATTCCGCCGACACGCTCGGCGCCTTTGCCGATGGGCTGCTGTCGATCGAGACCCTGCCCGACAGCGTGCCCGAGGGCAATGTGGACTTCGCCTCGCGCAAGGGCAGGCTGGCGCTGCCGGTGCTGGGGCGCGTGCTGCGCGGCTATAACGAGGCCGATGCGGCCGGGATCACCCGCCCCGGCCTCATCATCGCCACCCGTCCGCGCGCGCTGGTGACCCTGCCCGCTCCGGCCACGATCCGCTATCTGGGCCCGCTGCTCGATTACGGCCAGGTGGCGGTGGTCGAGCCCGCCGAGGGCATCCTGCTGGTGCTGGCGGGGATGGGGCAGGTCTACGGAAGGCTGGGCGAAGTCCTGCCCGAAGGTGCGCCGGTCGGCCTGATGGGGGGGGAGGTGCCGCAATCTCAAGCGATTTTGACCGAAACGGGCCAGGTTGGCGATTCCCACCGCTCCGAAACCCTGTATATCGAAATACGCGAAGACGGTTCTCCGGTGGACCCCGGCACCTGGTTTGCGCTACAGGATATGAACGGCAGATGATGCGGAATGATGCAGAAACGAGGTTGGGATGAAGAAGTTTGTCATGGCGGCGCTGGGCGGGACTCTGGCCGGGGCGCTGCTGACGACCCAGGTGGCCGGGCCGTTGATCGCACAGGACCAGCAACGCGGGGCCAGCGTCTATGAGCAGCTCGACCTGTTCGGCGACGTGTTCGAGCGGATCCGTTCGGATTATGTCGAGGAGGTGGACGAGGGCAAGCTGATCGAGGCGGCGATCAACGGGATGCTGCAGTCGCTCGACCCGCATTCCTCCTACCTGCCGCCCGAGGCGGCCGCCGAGATGCAGGAACACACCCGCGGCTCCTTTGGCGGGCTCGGCATCGAGGTCACCCAGGAAGATGGCTGGGTCAAGGTGGTCTCGCCGATCGACAACACCCCGGCCGCCGAAGCCGGCATCCAGACCGGCGACATCATCACCCATGTGGACGGCGAGGCGCTGTTCGGCCTCACCCTCGACGAGGCGGTGAAGCTGATGCGCGGCCCGATCGGCTCGGAGATCGTCATCACCGTGGTGCGCGAGGGCGTGGACGAACCCTTTGACGTGACCATCGTGCGCGACGAGATCAAGCTCACCGCCGCCACCGCGCGCGCGATCGGCAATGTCGTGGTGCTGCGTGCCACCACCTTCAACGACCAGACCTATCCCAACCTCCACGAAGGCCTGGCCAGGGTGGTCGAGGAGCTGGGTGGCTTCGAAAATGTCGATGGCGTGGTGCTCGACCTGCGCAACAATCCCGGCGGCCTGGTCTCGGCGGCGATTGCCACCGCCGACATGTTCCTGGAAAAGGGCGAGATCATGTCCACCCGCGGCCGCGACCCGGCGGAAAGCGACCGGGTCAATGCCACCCCCGGTGACGAGGCAAACGGCCTGCCCATGGTGGTGCTGATCAATGGCGGCTCGGCATCGTCCTCAGAGATCGTCTCCGGCGCCCTGCAGGACCATCACCGCGCGATCGTGGTGGGCGAGCAGAGCTTCGGCAAGGGTTCGGTCCAGTCGCTGATCCCGCTCAGGGGCGATGGCATGATGCGCCTGACCACGGCGCGCTATTACACGCCTTCGGGCCGCTCGATCCAGGCGCTGGGCATCTCGCCCGATATCGTCGTGCCCCAGCCGCCCAGCCGGCCGGAAGACGCCGCCGAGGAAAACCCGGCGCTGAAGAATTTCGACCGCTCCGAGGCCGAACTGCGCGGCGCGCTTGACAATGATTCGGTCACCGAAGACGAGCGCCGGCAGATCGAGGAGGCCCGCAAGGCCGCCGAGGAGGCAGCGAAGCTGCGCGACGAGGATTTCCAGCTGTCCTACGCGGTGGACCTGCTCAAGGGGCTGGCGACCTTCGGCGCGGCGAAATAGACCGCCATGCCCGGCGGAGATACCTCGCGCCTGCCCTATCGCCCCAATGTCGGGGTGATGCTGGCCAATCGGGTCGGGCGGGTCTTTGTCGGCGAGCGCCTGGACAGCCCCGGCGCCTGGCAGATGCCCCAGGGCGGTATCGACGCAGGCGAAACGCCGCGCGACGCCGCCCTGCGCGAGCTGGAGGAGGAAACGGGTGTGCCCCCCCGGCTGGTCACCGTCGAGGCCGAGCTGGGCGACTGGCTGACCTACGACCTGCCGGCAGACCTGATCGGCAAGCTGTGGAAGGGACGCTATCGCGGGCAGAAGCAGCGCTGGTTCCTGATGCGGTTCCACGGGGCGGACGAGGATGTGAACATCCGCACTTCCCACCCCGAATTCAGCCGCTGGCAATGGATGGAGCCCGCAGCGCTCCTGAGCCATATCGTGCCGTTCAAGCGCCCGGTCTACGAGGCTGTTCTGGCAGGTTTTCGCGACAGGCTCTGACCGGTCGGTGCCAGCTGCCTCCCTGGCCATGCTGCTGCACCCGAAAGGATATTCCGAAATCCGCCGAGCGCGGCACGGGCATCAGCTCCAGCGCCTCTTTTCGGCCCGGGAAGGCGAGATGCCGGGCAAGCGCCTGCATCCGCATTTCTGCTCGCGCGCGGTATGCAAAAGCCGTGTTGCCATCGCCCGGATGGCGGATGTGCGGTGCAGAAACGTGTCGGAAAATGCCCGGGCGATAAAGGCTGCAGAAGGGAGCATGGATCATTGCCAGCCCGGTTCGGGCCGGCAATCCCGGGGCAGGCATTGTCCGGGGAGATTCCTGGCATTTGCGCATGTTCCGAAGCAAGGCATTGAAACGCATGTCGCCTGGGTGGGCTGTCATGTGCGATTCGGCGGGGTTCTCCATCACGCGGCTTTTGCGTTCCATTCGGGATCGGTGCCCGATGGGCCAGGCTGAGGTGATTATTTCGCCAGGCTTTCCAGCGAACTGATGGCCTGCACCCGGCCAAGCGCCCTGCGGGCGTCTTGCAGGATGACTTCCTTGTCAGCCTTCAGCGCTGCAAGCTGTGTGTTCAGTCGGCTCTTTCGATCCTGGCGCCAGCGCATCCAGCTGGCAGCATTCGCCAGATCGGTGACTTCCGGGCTGTCCGGCAGGATCGAACGTGACTGCTCATCCAGCCCGCGTATCTGGTCACAAAGCTGTCGTTCGGTCCGCGATATGCCGGCCAGCTCGGCAAGCCTTGCCTCCAGTACCATCTCGGCGATCTGGCCGAGAGCTTTCAGGTTTGCTGCCTTCTGCGTCATTTCCGGGCGCCGCGAAGCGTGGTCCGGGCCCGTTTGCGCATCATTTCGGCAAAGCGTATGGCCGCGGCGACGGCTTCGTAATGCTCGGGGTGGATTTCCTGGCCGATATCGACCACCGCGTGGATGGCGCGGGCGGTCGGTGGGTCACGGTGGATCGGAACACCCGCTTCGCTGGCGATCTCGCGAATGCGCCGGGCGATTTCATCGGTGCCCTTGGCCACGCATACCGGCGCGGATCCGGCCAAGCGGCTCCACTTCAGCGCGACGGCATAGTGGGTCGGGTTGACCACAACCACATCCGCTCCGGGAACATCCGCCAGCATCCGGTTCATGGCGATTTCATATCCCTTCTGGCGGCGCTGGTTCCTGATATGCGGGTCGCCTTCGTTCTGCTTGACCTCATCGGTCAATTCCTTGTGCGACATCCGGTTCTTGCGCAGGTGCTCCTGCCTTTGCCAGAGCAGGTCCAGGGCGCCTATGGCCGTACTGATCAGCAGTACGATGAAGAAGAAGGAAAGGCAGAACCGGAACAGAGAGATCGGCACGATCGCGGGCTCCATGCCGATCGTTTCGATTAGTGTCGGCAATTGTCGCCAGAGAAAAAGGCCCAGGACCAGCGAGTAGATCGTCAGCTTTGCGAAACTCTTGGCGAATTCGAACAGGCCGGCGCGGCCGAACTTGTTTCTGGCGTTGGCCAGGGGGGATATCCGGCTCGGCTTCAGAGAGAGCTTTTCCGGGGTCATGACGAAGCCACGCTGTGCCAGCAGTGACAGCAATGTCGCCAGGGCCGGCACCAAGAACCACGGGAGCAGGGAAAGGGCGGCCTGCACCAGGACCCCGTCCAGCATTTTCCCGCGCGCGGCGCCGAAGATGACCCTTGCCGTTTCGGGGGCATGGGCGATCAGGCCGGCCATTTGCTCCGAGAAAGCGAGCAGAGCCGTGCCTGACAGAGCCATGGATACGACCAGGAAGCCTCCGTAGCCCGCGGCAGTGTTGAGGTCGGCGGACCTGGCGATCTCGCCTTTCTTGCGGGCGTCGTCGAGCTTTTTCTGTGTCGGTTCGTGTTGCTTGTCTTCGTCTTCTGATCCGGCCATCAGGGCGCTCCGAAAGGATTGAGCAGATGGGTGTTGAGAGCTTCCAGCCAGACAGACAGCAGAAACGGCGAGGTCAGGAGCAGCAAGATCAGCCCGCCTGCGGTAATGGCCGGCGCCCCGACAAAGGCGACCATCAGTTGCGGCATGGCCCGGTTGATGACCCCGATTGCCACGTTGTAGATCAGAGCGGCGATCACGAAGGGAGCAGCCAGGGAAAAGGCCAGGCCGAAGCCGTGCGAGATGCTGGCAATCCCCCAGTCAACCCAACTGTCCGGCTGCGGGAACCTGCCTGCGGGCAGGATGTCATAGGATTGCAGGAACAATTCCGTCAGCCGCACATGCAGGCCGGTACTCACGGCCAGGGCCAGCCCGGCAATGACCATCAGGTGGCCCATTGCCGGCGCCGGTTCCACGGAGGTGCCGCCGAACAATTGCGAAAGCGAAGTGGATTGCGCCGCAATCGAGCCGGCGACCTGCAAGGCGATGACGAACAGGCGCACCGTGATCCCGATACCCAGCCCGGCCAATGTCTCGGTTACCAGGTATTGATGCGAGCCGCTTTCCAGGACCGGTTTCAGGAAGGGCGCGGCCGCTGGGGCAACGACCAGGGTGAATGCCAGCGTGATCGCCAACCGCACCCGCATCGGGACTGTCTGCTCGCCAAAGGCCGGCAGGAGCGCCATGGCCGCCCCGATCCTCAGGAAAGCGATGAAGCCGATCGTCATTGCGGACTGAGAGAATGACAGGATTTGTGCGAGCTGTGCATTCATGCGGCGACCACTCCGACAAGAGAGGGGCGGGCATCGGTGCCGATTTCCTCAAAGGAGAGGACGGGATTGGCGATCCCCTTTGCCGCAAGCACCGTCCGCAGGAAGCGCCGGCGCTGGGTCGAGGTTACCAGCGCGGGATAGACGCCCGTCTCCCCGGCCTTGGCAATTTTCTCGGCAATGGCGCTGGCCAGGTGATTGAAGTCGTCTGGCGGCAGTGCCACGTCGCGATGTCCACGCTCGCCCTCGACCTGGTATGCGCTGAATTTCTCTTCCCATTCCGGTGCCAGTTGCACCAGGGGGAGTGTGCCGTCCTCACGGCGCAATTCTGCCACGAGCTGGAAGCCAAGTCGCTGGCGGACATGTTCGCAGATACCTTCCGGGGTCTGGTACACTTGGCGGCCTTCGGAGATTGCCTCCAGGATCAGCGGCAGGTTGCGAATCGAGACACGCTCTTCCAGCAGCAGGCGAAGGACCGTGAGCAGCATGTCCATGGGTACCTTTTCCGGGATCAGTTCGTCCATGAGCTTCCGGTTTGCCTCGGCTCGGGCCGGGTCCGACAGGTTGACAAATTCGTCGAGCAGTTGGCGCAGGGATTTCAGGGTCAGAAGCCGGGGGAAATTGCGCTTGATCACTTCGAGCAGATGAGTCGCCAGCACCTCCGTCGGTGTGACTATGGTGCATCCGTCCAATGCCAGCTTCTCCTGATGTTCCGGTTCGACCCATCTCGCGGAGGCGCCGTATACCGGCTCCTGTACATCGGTCCCGGGGGGGAGATCCGGCTCCTCTCCGGTCAGAATCGCCAGCACCTTGTCGGTCTGAAGCTTGTCCCGGGCCTGCTCGACACCCTGTATCCTGATCAGATATGATCCGGGGGAGAGAGTTGCATTGTCGGTCATGCGGATTTCTGGCAGGATCAGGCCGAATTGTGTCGCAACGTGGTTGCGCATGCTGGTTATCCGTGCATCCAGCCCGGTGGATGGGTCCAGGACCATTGTGACGAGATCGGGGGCGAATTCCACATGGATATCGTCCAGGTCGAGCATGTCTCCAAGGGAATCCGCTGGTGCCGAGGCTTCCTGCGTCGCGGCCTTTTTCTCTTCGGCTTCAGCCTTTGCCTTTTGCACCTGCCGCCCCCACATGGATGCGCCGCCCAGGGCAATGGCGCCGGCCAGAAACGGGACAAGGGGGAGGCCGGGGACAAGCGCGAAGAGAGCCATGAGGACGGCCACCGTGGCAAGTGCGGCCGGATAGCGGCCAAGCTGTGAGAAAAATGCCAGGTCCGTTGAGCCGGTGGCACCGCCCCGGGCCAGCAGCAGAGCAGAAGCGATCGAGATGATGACCGCCGGGATCTGGCTGACCAGGCCATCGCCGACGGTCAGTATGGCATATGTCTCGAAGGCCTTTCTCAGCTCCATGCCGTGAAGGGCTACGCCGATGATCAGCCCCATGACCATGTTGAGCATGGTGATCAGCAGGCCGGCAACCGCATCTCCCTTGACAAATTTCGAGGCACCGTCGAGTGAGCCGAAAAAGGTCGTTTCGGCCTGTTCCCTTTCCCTGCGCCGCTTGGCTTCGTCGTGGTCGATCGCGCCGGCTGACATGTCGCTGTCGATCGCCAGTTGTTTGCCGGGCATCCCGTCCAGCGCAAATCTGGCGCCGACTTCTGCCATTCGTGCCGCACCCTTGGTGATGACGATGAAGTTCACGATCAGCAGGACCCCGAAAACGACCAGTCCCAGAAGCACTGATCCATGCATCACGAAACTGGCAAACCCTTCGATGACTTTCCCGGCGGCTCCGGTTCCGGTGTGCCCCTGGCCGATGATCAGTTTCGTCGAGGAGACGTTCAGCGAGAGCCTGAGCATCAGCGAAGCCAGCAAAATGGTCGGAAATGCGGAGAAATCCAGCGGGCGCTCGATAAAGAGCGTGACCGTGAACATGAGAATTGCCAATGCGAAGGAGATGGCCAGACCGATATCCAGGACAAAGGCCGGCATCGGCAGTATCATCATGGTGATGACAGCCATCAGCGCTAGGGCCAGCAGGATGGTTGGTTGAAAGATGGTTTTCAGGCTCAGATTCACGCGATGTCCCCCCTGGGGCATATCCTTGCCGGTACGGCATCCGCATGATGCCGGGGGGGGCGCCGCCAGAAATCTGGTGTTTCAGAAAAACAGCCTGGTATCGCCATATGTCCGTCGCATTTCTTGCTGACCCTGCTGCCCGATTCTAGGAGGAATTTCTTTACAAAAGGTGATCGCGGGCAAGTTCATCGGTTATTGCGCATCGCCTTGTGGAGAAGGAAACCTGTCGAGAAGCTCGGAAATGGTCGCCCTCGTCCGGGCGGCGCGTTTCAGGAGCTCGGAATCCTGCTGCAAGTCATGTTGCGGGTCGTCGGCAGTCCGCGGCCGGGCGGTTTCGACCAGCATGGCGCTGAGCATCCCGATTTCTCCGTCATCCCGGGCGGCGAGTTCCGCCCATTGTCCGGCCCGCCAGGCAAGCTGGAGCATGCGCTCGTGTTCTCCAGCATTTTCCATTGCCGTGAATGCGGCCGGAAAGTCGTGTTTTGCGGCCAGTGCTTCGGCCCTGAGTTTCAGGGCTTCGGGGTCATCAAGGCCCGCCAGATATCCGATCGCGACGTCGAATTTTCCCTGTCTGGTCGCAAGTTCTGCCAGCAATCTTCGTTCTCTCGGCGACGGGACAGTCGCGCTTCGGTCCAGGATCTTTCGGGCTTCCGAAGGAAAGCCGAGGTTCAGGAATCTTTCTGCGATATCCAGTTTGTCGTCTTCGGGCAGGTGGATGCTGGAGACGGCCGGGAGAAGGTAACGCAAGAATTGGGCGTCCGTCCCCTTCGTGGCTAGAAATGATGCCAGCTCTGTTTCCAGCATGGTTTTCGCCTCAGGGGGCAGGGCGCCGTTTTGTTCGTATTCATCAAGTCTCGCATAGGCTTCCGAAAATCGCCCGGACTGGCCGAGTGCCCGGATTTCGAGCATGCGGAGTTCCTTTCCCAGCTCCGTCCCCCGGCGTTCAAAGGCATAGCTTGCAAGCAGAGCAATGTCTTCGTCGCTTGCAGCCATGTCCTGTGAAAGCTTCAGTTCCACCATTTCCTTGAGGATTTCGGGAGATGCAGTCGTATTGTCCTGCATGAGCTCTTCTAGAGAATTCGTCGCTTCGGAGATCTTGCCGTCTTCGATTGCCAGGCGCGCTTCAACCCGGGTGAGATCGGGGCTTTCGCCATCTTCCGCACGGCTCAGCGCATTGCGCAAGGAATGCGCCAGGTCAACCTTGCCTGAATCGACAAGCCGGGCGACCAGGTCGGGACCGAAATGGCGCCGCAAGTGAAGGGGAAGCCGGGAGAATGCCGAGATAACTGCCGCTTCATTGATGGGCTGGCCGGTATCGATCCTCTCTTGCGACAACAGTGCCCAGAGCGCAACATCGCCATCACATTCGACATAGGGCTTCATTTCTGCGGAATGTGCGGAGTATTTCCGGTCCATGATTTCGGCCAGGTTTTTCAGCATCGACACATCGCCAAGTGCCTCTTCATATCGGTTCAGCAGGTTTGTGGCTTCCGCGCCGAAGGTCAGGTATATATAGTACCTTGCCAGCTTGAGGATTGCTTCGGGCTGCGCTGTGTCAAACTCGCCCACCAGCCCGCTGCGATACGGTGCCAGGTCGACCCCATCCCGGATATCATCCCCCCAGGAGGCAACGGCGAAGGCTTCCTCGTCCGGGCAGCGAAATCCTTGTTCGGTAATTCCGGCGGGCATATTGCCTGTGCGGAATTGCTCGTCAATTGCCGTCTGGATGCTGACATGATTTCGGGCATCCGGCACTGTTTTCTCAGCGTTGCGTTCCGTGGGCGAGGCAGTGGTTCGGTCACCCTCGGGCGGGTCTGATTGCGGTGGGGTTTCGGGAAGCATCGGGATGTCCATATCAGCCTCCAGCAGACCTTGGGCTGCCCCACGGCTGATCTGCTCCAGAAGCGCCTGTTGCGCTTCGGCTACCCGTTCTTCATTGTGCGCTTGATCGGTTTCCGGGTCGGCGACGGGATCGGCAATCTGTGCGTCAGCGGATTCGTTCTCCGGCTTGGTGTCGGAACTCTCACCCGGCTCTGCAACTTCCGGGGTGGATGGTGTTTTCGGAGGTGGTGCGACCGGAGCAGGCAATCCCCTGGCCGTTTCATTCTGCAGGTCGGGGAGTGGTCGGAGAACGGGCAGAAGGGGCAAACCTCGTCTGCTTTGCAGGGCCGAGATTGTCGGGGGGCGTATATCCTGCGTGCTTGCCGGCAGATCGGGTGCCGTTGCGGTTGGCGCATCGGATTCCGCGGTGCTCATCGTGGGTGTTTCATCGGCCGTGGCCGGTGCCATAGTATTCGGGAAACCCGCCAGAGGCATGTTGTATTCGCGCGCTTCTGTCGTGGCCGGGCCGTCCTTTATGTCCAGGACGACTTCGCCGCGCGGGAGCTGAAAGGCATCGGCATGGCAGGTACACGAGACTTCAAGGAAAAGCCGTCCGTCCCCGAGATCGCGAATTGACCGGATTCTGTCATGCGGGATCAGGTCGAAGACCGTTCCGAGCAGAAAGCGTGCCGTCTGCGCGTCGCTGCGAAATTCGAACCCACCCTCGACCCTGCCAATGGTCCAGTCCACTCTTTCGCGGAAAGCAACGACCAGCCGCGAAAATCCCGGATGCTCCCCCGAATAGACCCTTACAGCTTGCGCATGTGCCGAATCCGCAAGAATGGCGAGCCAGAGCGAAGCCAGAGCCAGTGCCAAGCGCCTGCGAATCATGCCGCCCCCTGCTTCACTTCCTTCAGTGCTTCTTCCACTTCGGAAAAGGATGGACGGATATGGCTGGGGGTGTTCTGGCGGCCGACTTCGATGCAGATATTGGTTGCATGGTTGTGCAGATTGGCGACCAGCACTTCCCGGATCAGCTGGTAGAAATGTGCATCTTCTTCGATCACGGATTGGACCTTGGCGCTGAAAGGGCCGACCAGGCCATAGGCCAGGAATACTCCCATGAACGTTCCCACCAGTGCCGAGCCGATCATGCCGCCGAGGATTTCCGGCGGCTGGTCGATTGAACCCATGGTCTTGATAATGCCCAGAACCGCGGCAACAATTCCCAACGCGGGAAGCCCGTCCGCCACCTGCTGCAGGGCATGGCTGGAATGCAGGGCGTGATGCAGGTTCGCTTCCATCCGTTTTTCAAGGACTTCTTCCACCTGGTGGGGGTCGTCGTAATTCATGGAGGCCGAACGCAGCGTGTCACAGATCAGCTCAACCGCTTCATGGTCTTTCAGAATTTTTTCGTATTGCGTGAAAATCGAGCTTTCTTCCGGGTTCTCGATATGCTCCTCCAGAGCGACCGCGTTCTGGCGGGCCTGCCGGATCAGGGCGAACAACAGGCACAGCAGATCGCGGTAGTCATCGGGCTTCCACTTCGGGCCCTTGAATACCTTGCCGACATCCTTGAGCGTCTTCTTCACCGACGCCATGTCATTGGACAGGATGAAGGCACCGGCTGCGGCTCCTCCGATCATCGTGAACTCGAATGGCAGGGCGTGGATAATGACGCCCATGTCGCCGCCGCCAGCGACATAGCCGCCAAAGACGAGCGCGAATATCAGAGCAATGCCGATGAAGCCGATCATGCGTTTCTTTCGTCAGACAGCGTTTCCTTCGGCCACAGTGACAAAGCCGGGTTAACAAACCCTGAGCAAAGTTCAGTTTGTCGGAACATTTGCGTTTCGCCCGGCCAGGACAACGGAAATGGAATAGGCGGTTTCGGGCTTGAGGCCGGCCATGATCGCTGCGGCCGCTTCCGGGCGCATGCGCCCGAGGAAGCCGGCGGCAAATTGCGGATCCATGGTTTCGAACAGGGCCGCGGCTTCCTTGGCCTTCATGTTTTCGTACACTGCCGTCAGCCGGCCCAGGTCGTCCTCGGCAGCCACATCTGCCAGCGCCATGGTCGCTTTCAGGCTTTCTTCTGCTGCGGTCAGGGCCGCGAGATTTTCCTTGATTTCCCGGTCCGCCGCCGCAAGGGCCTGCATCCGGTCGGCCAGCGCGCCCTCGCGCTCGTCCAGCAGGCGCTCGCGCTCCCGCAACCGATCCAGGACCAGAGCGATATCGGCCTCGGTCTCGCATGTCTGTGGCTCGTCGGCATGGTCCGGCCCATCGCCGGCGATTGCTGCCGAAACCTCACGCGCCAGGGCGAGACCGGAGCCATTGAGCCGGATCAGCCCGGATGTGGCCAGCAGCAACGCTATCAGCCACAGGACACCGCGGACCGGTGCCCGCGCGCCCTGCTTCTTGCGCCGCGATGCCTTTTTCTCCGGCTTCGTCATTCTGCGGCCTCCATCCGTGGTTTGCGGTTGCTGAGAAAGACCGGGGTGTCGGAGGCTTCTTCGGGCGCTTTCGCCGGATCGGGCGTGGCGGCGGCCTTTTCTTCCGGCACCTTTTGCGGGGGCTCGTCCGGCAGGTCGTGCATGGCTGCCAGCATCAGTTCCATACGCTTGGCCACTTCCTCGGCCCGCTCGGTCAGAGAGGCGAGATTGACCGATGAGGTGACGGCTGCCCGCTGTGCTTTCTGGAGCGTTTTGGTCATGTCGTCGACCTGCGCGGACAGGACCGCGACCGCCCCGCCCATGCCGTGCTGGAGGTTGTTGAACCGCTTCAGGCGTCGCGCCAGGACGATGCAATAGACCGCCGCCCCCAGGGCGCCGGCAGCCAGAAGAATATCCGATATCATTTGCATGGTTGCCTCCATTCGGCGCTAGTTGAGGACGAATTCCATGATCAGAAGATCACGAACCCGCCCCTCGCCGGTAACAAGCTGGATGCGGCGCAACATCTGTGCGCGCAGATTGATCAGAGAGGACGGATCCTCGAGATCGCGCATGTCCACCGCCCTGAGGTAGGAATTCAGCACGTCCGTCACCCGCGGCAGCAGGAGCGCGACTTCTTCCTGATGTACGGGTTCCACTTCGAGCTGGGCGCGAAAGCGCAAGTGTCTGCTGCTGGCCTGAGGTCCGAGCGAGATGACCAGCGGTTCGATCGGGACAAAGGCGATCGGCGGAAGGGATTCGCCGGGAGTCTCATGCTCCGCCGCCGCCATTTCCTCGCCTTGCGGGGCCAGGATCATGCCCGAATAGACGGCATAGAATCCGCCGCCGCCCAGCAGGAGTGCCAGCACCAGCCCGATCAGCAGCGGTTTCCTGGACTTCTTCTTCGGCGCTTCGTCTTCGCCTTCACTTTCTGTGGCTTCTTCGTTCTCTGCCATTTTGGCTCCGAATATTTTGCTTCGAATCGATAATATCCGGTTCTGGCTAACCGATTGTTAATAGCCATGCGCCAAGATCGGTGCTGACGAAGACGAGGCAGAAGCCCGGAGAAGGAGACACGTCTTGCAACAGTTTCTATCGGTCTGGTCGGTGCTGGACATGCGCAAGCGGGTGATCGTGGTCGCCGCAACGCTGGCCATGTTCGCCGCCATACTGGGCCTGTCGCGCATGGCGGCCCGCCCGGACATGGCGCTTCTCTATGCGGGGCTGGACGCCGCCAGCGCCGGTGAGGTGATCAAGTCTCTCGAGGCCAGCGGTGCCGCCTATGAGGTGCGCGGCGGGGCGATCTTTGTCGATTCGGCCCGGCGCGACGAGCTGCGCCTGACCATGGCGGCAGACGGCCTGCCCGCCAACACGACCGAAGGATATGAGATACTAGACAACCTGTCGGGCTTTGGCACCACCAGCCAGATGTTCAATGCCGCTTACTGGCGGGCCAAGGAGGGCGAGCTGGCGCGTACGATCCTCGCCAATCCGCTGATTCAGAAGGCCCGGGTGCATCTGGGCAATCCGAGCCCGCAGGGGCTCCGGCAGCGCGATGCGGCCACCGCCTCGGTCACCGTCACCACCAGCGGCAATGGTCTGCCACCAGCCCAGGCGCGGGCGCTGAAATACCTTGTTGCTTCTGCGGTTGCCGGCCTGACCCCGGAAAATGTTTCGGTCATCGACGCCCAGCGTGGCCTGATCGTGACCGGCGAGGAGGCCCCCGGGGGGCTTGGCAGCGGAAGCGACAGGGCAGAGGAAATGCGCCGCAATATCGAGCGCCTGCTCGAAGCACGGGTGGGCTATGGCAAGGCGGTGGTTGAGGTCAGCCTGGAAACCGTGAGCGAAACCGAATCGATTCGCGAGCGGGTGATCGACCCGAACAGCCGCGTGGCAATCTCCAGCGAGACCGAGGAGACCACCGGCACCAGTTCCGACAGCCGTGATGGCGGTGTTACCGTCGCTTCCAACCTGCCCTCGGGCGATGCTGCCGGCAGCGGTGGACAATCCTCTTCTTCCGACAGTCAGACGCGCGAGCGCGTGAATTATGAAATATCCGAAACCACGCGGGAGATCGTGAAGGCGCCCGGTGCGATTCGCCGTATCAGCGTGGCCGCCCTGGTTGACGGCATCCGCACCACCGATGCCAATGGGGTCGAAACCTGGGCGCCCCGACCGGAGGAAGAGATGGAATCCCTGCGGGCGCTGATTGCTTCGGCCGTCGGTTTTGACGAGAGCCGGGGAGATGTGATTACCCTGGAGAGTCTCGAATTCCTGCCGGTGCCGGCAGATCCTGACTTGCCTGCCCCGGGCTTCGTCGAGCGGCTGAACCTCAACTACATGAGCATATTCCAGCTGGCTGTCCTGGCAGTGGTAAGCCTGGTTCTCGGGCTGTTTGTCCTCCGGCCTATCCTGACCTCTGGCGCTGGACGGGGGCAGAGCGCCCAGCTGCCCGCTCCCGCAGCCACGCCTGCCGCCGGGACACCGGAAGACCCCGATCTGCCCGACCTGGGGGCCCTTGGAACAACATCAGGCGATGATGCGCCCGAACTGCCGGCCCTGACCGGCGAAATCGACAATGGTGACGGCTTTCCGAACATGGCCATGGTCGCGGATTTCGGATTCGAGGATGAGGGGGACAATGCTCTGCCCCCGTTGGGAGCCGAATCGTCCGATCCGGTCGAGCGCCTGCGCGCACTCATCGAGGAGCGTCAGAGTGAAACGGTCGAGATTCTGCGAGGTTGGATGGAGAACACGGAGGAAACGGCCTGATGGCGCGTCTGTTTCAGCTCGAGGAATTTACCCGACAGGCCGAACCGCCCAAAAGGGAGGCAGCCACTCCCGTCAGTTCTGCGGCGGTGGCACCGGAAGAGCTCGAGAAGCAGCGGCTGGAGGGATACGAGGCCGGTTACAAGGCCGGGTGGGACGATGCCATTCGGGCCGAAGAGGAGGAGCAGAAGCGTATCGGCGCCGAATTCGCTCGCAATCTTCAGGATATGGGTTTCACCTTTCACGAAGCCCGCAGCCATGTGATGAACACGCTGGAGCCGCTCCTGCTCGGGATGGTCGAGAAAGTCCTCCCCGATCTGGTCTCGCAGACGCTCGGGCAATCGATTGTGGAAGAACTGCTGCCGCTGGCATCCGAAGCCGTCGATACCCCGATCGAGGTGGTCGCCCATCCCGCTTGCCGTGACATGCTGGAACCATTGCTTGCAAACAGCACGGCCTTGTCCGTCACCCTCGTGGAAGAGCCCAGCCTGGCAGAGGGCCAGGTATTCCTGCGAGCTGGCAGCCAGGAGAAGCACCTGGATTTCGCCGGCGCGCTGGAACGTATGGGCAAATCGATCACCGACCTGTTCAGCTTGAATGAAAGGGCATTCCAGAATGGATAAACCTGACCCGGATACCACCACGGAACTGGCGGATAATCCGTTTACCGAAGTGCCGATCGAGATAACGATTTCGGTCGGCAAGGCACACCCGCTGGTGCGGGAGCTGCTGCAGTTGAAGAACAATTCCGTACTCACGCTTGACAAGCGCGTGGATGACCCGGTGGAGCTCTTCATTGGCAACAAGTTGATTGCCCGTGGCGAGCTGGAAGAACTGGAAGAAGACGGCGGCCAGTTGGCCGTGCGCCTGACCGAAGTCGCTGACGTCAAATCGGGTCTGTAACATGCCGGGTATCGCTGCATGGCATGGGCAACAGCGCCTGTGGATTATCGTGTTAACCATGATCCTCGTCGCCACACCCGCCTCGGCCCAGGAGGTTACCCTGTCTTTGGGAGCAGACGGGTCCATCGCCACGCGTTCCATACAGCTGTTGGTGCTGATTACCGTGCTCAGTCTGGTGCCGGGGCTTGCGGTGATGATCACCTGCTTTCCGTTCATCGTTACCGTCCTGGCAATCCTGCGCCAGGCGCTTGGCCTGCAGCAATCTCCGCCCAACATGCTGATCGTCAGCCTGGCCTTGTTCCTGACCTACTTTGTCATGGAGCCTGTCTTTACCGAAGCATGGCAGCAGGGCGGAGAGCCTTTTTCCAATGGCAGCATGGAGCTTGAGCCCGCTTTCAAGGCTGCGCTGCAACCCTTCAAAGTGTTCATGGCGGCGCGGGTGGACCCGGATACTTTCATGCAAATGGCGGAGTTGCGCGATGGACTTGCCGGCATTCAGGCAGATGCCGATGCGCCGCTGTCGCTGCTGGTCCCGTCCTTCCTGCTGAGCGAGATCAGCCGGGCGTTTCAGATCGGGTTTCTGGTCTTCCTGCCATTCCTGATCATTGACCTGGTGGTCGCCGCCATCCTCATGTCCATGGGCATGATGATGGTCCCGCCGGCAATCGTCTCGCTCCCGTTCAAGCTGGCGTTTTTCGTGGTCGCAGACGGCTGGAGCCTGATTTCCGGCGCCCTGGTACGAAGTTACTTCTGAGCTCAGTCGTAGCTGCGCGTATCCTCGATCACCAGCCCGTCATTGGGCAGGCTGCCGGGTGCCACCACCTCGATCTCGCCGCGCAGCTTCAGGATCTCGGCGACCGAAGCGGCATAGGCTCCGGCATCGCCGCCGCCCTCGGCCTCGATGCGCACCAGCATCGTGTCGCTCTCGCCCTCGCGTGCGGCAATCACCCGGGCGCGTTTCACTTCCGGGTGGCGGGCGACGAAATCGGCCACCTGCTCCGGGCGCACGAACATGCCCTTGATCTTGGTGGTCTGGTCGGCCCGGCCCATCCAGCCCCTGATGCGCATGTTGGTGCGTCCGCAAGGGCTCTGGCCCGGCAGCACCGCCGAGAGGTCGCCGGTGGCAAAGCGGATCAGCGGGTAATCCGGGTTGAGCGTGGTGACGACCACCTCGCCCACCTCGCCCTCTGCCACCGGCTCGCCGGTGCCCGGGCGCACGATCTCGACGATCACGCCTTCATCGACGATCATCCCCTCCATGGCCGGGCTCTCATAGGCGATCGAGCCCAGATCGGCGGTGCCGTAGCCCTGCAGGCAGGTGATGCCGCGATCGGCGTATTCCTGGCGCAGGGAGGGAAACAGCGCCCCGCCGCCCACCGCCGCCCTGGCGATCTTGAGCGAAAGCCCTTCGGCCTCGGCGCGGTCGAGGATCACCTTGAGGTAGTCGGGCGTGCCCACATAGGCGGTGGTGCCGATGTCATGGGCCGCGCGCACCTGCAGGGCGGTCTGGCCCACGCCGGCGGGCACGGCCACGGCGCCCAGCGCGCGGATGGCGTTTTCAAACATCATCCCCGCCGGGGTCAGGTGGTAGGAAAAGCAGTTCTGCACGATGTCGCCCTTGCGAATCCCGGCGGCGAACAGGCCACGGCCCATGCGCCACCAGTCGCGACTCACCCCGCCCGGCTCGTAGATCGGCCCGGGGCTCTGGAACACATGGGCAAGGTTCGAGACCGGCACCCCGCCAAAGGGCGGGTTTTCCTTCTGGCGTCTGCTCAGGTCGGACTTGCGCAGCACCGGCAGGCGGGCGATGTCGTCGAGCCCGCGTATTTCGCCTGCCTCGGCCAGATACGATCCGGGCGTCTCGCGGACCCGCTTCACCTGGGCCAGAAAGGCGGCCTCCTGGTCGGCGCGGCGCTCGTCTGCCGAGCGCACTTCGAGTGCGTCGTAATATTCGCTCATGGTGCCCCCCTTACGCCAGCCAGCGCTTGCGGCGGCGGTAGCTGCGCACGTCGCGGAAGCTCTTGCGCCCCTCTTCCGACATGCCCAGGTAAAATTCCTTCACGTCCGGGTTTTCGCGCAGATCCTCTGCCGGGCCGTCCATCACCACGCGCCCGCTCTCGAGGATATAGCCGTAATGGGCATAGCGCAGGGCGACATTGGTATTCTGCTCGGCCAGCAGGAAGGTGGCGCCTTCCTTTTCGTTGAGATTCCTGACGATGGTGAAGATCTCTTCCACCAGCTGCGGCGCCAGACCCATCGACGGCTCGTCCAGAAGGATCGTCTCGGGCCGGCTCATCAGCGCGCGGCCGATCGCCAGCATCTGCTGCTCGCCGCCCGACGTATAGCCCGCCTGGCTCCTGCGCCGCTCCTTGAGGCGGGGGAAATAGTCGTAGACCATCTCCATGTCGGCGGCGATGGCGCCGCGCCCGTCCTTGCGGGTATAGGCGCCGGTCAGCAGGTTTTCCTCCACCGTCAGGTGCTCGAAGACATGGCGGCCCTCCATCACCTGGATGATGCCGCGGCGCACCAGCCCGGCCGGGGTCTCGTGGGAAATGTCCTCGCCGCGATAGGTGATCGAGCCCTTGGTGACTTCGCCGCGCTCGCTGTTCAGAAGGGTCGAGATCGCCTTGAGCGTGGTGCTCTTGCCGGCGCCGTTGCCGCCCAGCAGCGCGGTGATGCCGCCCTTGGGCACGTCAAGCGAGACGCCCTTCAGCACCAGGATCACGTGATTGTAGATCACCTCGATATTGTTGACCCGCAGCAGGGCTTCCCCGCGTCCGGCTTCCGGCTCGACTTGTGCTGCTTGTGCGTTCATGTCTCTGCGCGCCCCGTATGTCCCCATGTGATCGGCTGAGCGATCGGCTGAATTCGGCCCTTGCGGGCCCGGTGGGGCGGCCCGGCCTGTGGCGGCCCGCCCCGGTTTCTCAGGCTGATCGGTCAGCCATTACTTGCAGTCCTGGGTCTCCCAGCCGGGCTTGTCGGCGATGTACTTGTCCGCCGCCTCTTCCAGCATCGCCCGCACCTTGTCGGTCATCGGCGGGATCAGGTCGGAGATGGTGACCCACTTTTCGCCGTCCCACTGGTGCAGGAAGATCGCGCCGCCCGAGCCGTGGTTCTCGCAGGTGGCCTTCATCGGCGCGGTGAAGTTCGGGAAGCCGAGCTCGGTCAGGCGCTCGGCGGTCAGGTCCATCTGCTCCAGCGCGTCGCGCATGTCGGCGCCGGTGATCGCGGCCTTGCCGGTATTGGCCTGGGCGATGCGGATCGCCTCGGCCACCACCATGGCGTTCAGGACACCGCGGTTATAGAGCACCTTGCCGACCTCGGAGCGGTCGCCCACCTGGCTCTTGCCGGCATCGACGACATATTTCAGGATGTCCTGCATCGCCGGCATGTCGGTGCCCGCCAGCGCCATGTTGGCAGCCGTGTAGCCCTTGGCGGCAGCGCCGGCCGGCTCCACGTCAACATTGGCGCCCGACCACCAGTTGCCGATGAAGTGGTCCATCGGGTAGCGGATCTTGGCCGCTTCCTTGATCGCGGTGGCGTTCATCGCCCCCCAGCCCCACATGATCATCCAGTCCGGGCGCTCCTTGCGCACGTTGAGCCAGTGCGAGGACTGGTTCTGCATTTCCTTCACGCCCACCGGGAACTTGACGACGGTGAAGCCCATCTCCTCGGCCAGCTGGTCGAGAAGCGGGATCGGCTCCTTGCCATAGCCCACGTCGAGATAGATGAAGCCGATCTTCTTGCCGGCAATGCCGCCTTCCTGGCTGTCGATATAGCTGATGATCGACGACATCTGATCCCAGTAGGTGGCCGGGAAGTTGAAGGTCCAGGGGAATTTCTCGCCGATCGCCGCCGCCGACAGGCCGTAGCCCATGGAGAGCACCGGGATCTTGTCCACCGGCGCCTTGGGGATCAGCTGCAGGGTGATGCCGGTGGAGTAGGGGTTGTAGACCAGCGCGCCATTGCCCTTGGTGGCCTCGTAGCACTCCACGCCCTTCTGGGCGTTGTAGCCGGTCTCGCATTCCTCGACCACCACCTTCAGCCCGCCGATGCCGCCGTCGCGCTCGTTGAGCATGTTCATGTAATCGGCGAAACCGTTGGCGATCGGGGTGCCGTTGGCGGCGAACGGCCCGGTGCGGTAGCTCAGCGAGGGCACATAAAGCACCTCCTCGGCCGCAACCGGCGCGGTCTGCATGATGGCGGCGGTCGCAAGTGCGAGCGCCCCCGTGGTCAGTTTCCTGAACATTTCGTTCCTCCCTTGTTTGGCGGCCGGATCTGCCGGCCGCATGCAGTGAAACCCTTGACTGTTTCCGGCGCCGCCCGGTTTCGAGGCCGCGCCGGTTTTCGCCCGCCCCTAGTAGGGGAAGGGCCAGACCCGGAGCTTCTGCTTGGCGATGGCCCAGAGACGGGCCAGGCCGTGCGGCTCCACGATCAGGAAAAGGATGATCAGCGCGCCGAGGATCATGAAATTGACCTGCTCGACCCGCGCGGCGTTGATGTCGAGCCCCAGCACCCGCGGGATCGCCCGGATCACGATCGGCAGCATCCAGATGAAGGCGGCGCCGAGGAAGGAGCCCAGGAGCGAGCCGAGCCCGCCGATGATGACCATGAACAGGATCAGGAAGGACTGGTTGACGTCGAAGCTCTCGACCTCCGCCGCCCCCAGCCAGAAGAACACCATCAGCGCGCCCGCCACCCCGGCGATGTAGGACGAGACGGCAAACGAGGACAGCTTGGCCTTGAGCGGGCGCACGCCGACCAGCTCGGCGGCGATGTCCATGTCGCGGATCATCATCCACGAGCGCCCGGTATGGCCGCGCAACAGGTTCGAGGTGACCCAGGTGATCGCCACCACCAGCGACAGCACCACCAGGTAGCGCACCGAAGGCTCCGCCGCCGGGCCGGTGACGATGAAGCCGAAAGCCTCGCGCTGCGGCACCTCGATGGCGCCGGAATCGTTGTAGTTATAGAGCCACGGCACCCGGATGAAGACCCATTCGAGGAAGAATTGCGCCGCCAGCGTGGTGACGACCAGGTAGAAGCCCTTGATGCGCATGCTGGGCAGGCCGAAGATCATGCCGATCCCGGCGGAAAAGACGCCCGAGGCCAGCACCAGCAGGATGATGTTCACATCCGGAAAGATCGTGGTCAGCTTGTAGCAGGCATAGGCGCCCACGCCCATGAAGGCGCCGGTGCCCAGCGAGATCTGCCCGGTGAAGCCCGTGAGCACGTTGAGCCCGATCGCGGCCAGCGCGAAGATCAGGAACGGGATCATCATCGAATTGATGAAGAAATCCGAGCCGAACAGCGGGATGAAGACGAAGGCGATTACCAGGTAGATCCACACCGCGATGCGGTCCTGCAGGATCGGGAATTTGGCCATGTCGGCCTTGTAGGAGGTCTTGAACTGCCCCGCTTCGCGATAGATCATGGCCTACACCCTCTCGATGATTTTTTCGCCGAACAGGCCCTGCGGGCGGAACAGCAGGAAGATGAGCGCCAGCACATAGGCGAACCACCCCTCGACTCCGCCGCCCATCAGCGAGCCCCAGTAGACCTCGAACAGCTTTTCGCCCATGCCGATGATCAGCCCGCCGATGATCGCGCCGGGGATCGAGGTGAAGCCGCCGAGGATCAGCACCGGCAGCGCCTTGAGCGCCACGATCTGCAGGGCGAAGGACACGTCGGAGCGCGCGCCCCACATGATGCCGGTCGCCAGCGCCACGATCCCGGCGGCAAACCACACCACGGCCCAGATCTGGTTCAGCGAGATGCCGACCGAAAGCGCGGCCTGGTGGTCGTCGGCCACCGCCCTGAGCGCCCGGCCGATCCGGGTCTTGGAAAAGAAGAAGGCGAGTGCTGCCACCAGAATGGCGGCGATCACCGCCGCGGCGATGTCGATATGCTGCAGGATCAGGATGCCCCCGGCCACGTCGATCACGCTCGAGCCGGTGGGCAGGCCCAGTTCGCTGGTGATCATGCTCTTGGTCTCGCCGCCAAAGATCAGTTCGCCCGCGCCGATCAGGAAATAGCTGAGCCCGATCGTGGCCATGAACAGGATGATTTCGGCCTGGTTGACCATGTGGCGCAGCACCAGCCGCTCGGTGCCCACCGCCAGCAGCCCCATCACCCCCAGCGCCAGCAGCAGCGCCAGCCAGGCCGGCACGCCCGCCTCGTGGAAGCCCACCAGCGACAGCGCCGCGAACACCACCATGATCCCCTGGGCGAAGTTGAACACGCCCGAGGCCTTGAAGATCAGCACATAGCCCAGCGCGATCAGCGCATAGAGCGTGCCGGTGACGAAGCCCTCCCACAGCACCTGCAGCAGGAAATCCGGTGCCGAGGCCATCTGCACGAAGGGGTCGGCGAAAATGTTGTAGAGCCAGTCCATCAATGCGCCACCCCCAGATATGCGTCGATCACGTCCTGATTGGCGCGCACCTCGTCCGGGGTGCCGTCGCCGATCTTCTTGCCGTAATCCATCACCACCACCCGGTCGCTGAGGTCCATCACCACGCCCATGTCGTGCTCGATCAGGCAGATGGTGGTGGAAAATTCGTCGTTCACGTCGAGGATGAAGCGGCTCATATCCTCCTTTTCCTCCACGTTCATGCCCGCCATCGGCTCGTCCAGAAGCAGGATAGAGGGCTCTGCCGCGAGTGCGCGGGCCAGCTCGACCCGCTTCTTGAGTCCGTAAGGCAGGCGGCCCACCGGGGTCTTGCGGATATGCTGGATTTCGAGAAAGTCGATGATCTTTTCGACCTTTTCGCGGTTTTCGTATTCCTCGCGCTCGGCGCGCCCGACCCAGATCGCCTGGGCCAGCATCGAGGATTTCATCTTGGTCACGCGGCCGGTCATCACATTGTCGAGCACGGTCATGCCCTCGAACAGGGCGATGTTCTGAAAGGTGCGCGCGATGCCCTGCTCGGCCACCTGGTAGGGCTTGAGGCGCGGGCGGATCTTGCCCTTGTACCAGACTTCGCCCTCCTGCGGGGTGTAGAAGCCCGAGATGACATTGAGCATCGAGGACTTGCCGGCGCCGTTGGGGCCGATGATCGCGCGGATCTCGCCCTCGCGGATATCGAAGGAGATATCCTTGATCGCCGTCACCCCGCCAAAGCGCAGGGTGATGTTCTTCATCTCCATGACCACGCCGCCAATGGTGCGGCCGTCCTCGGTGACATGGCTTTCGGCATTCATGTCGGTCATTGCGCGGCTACCTTTCCCCCGGCTCCGGTCACCTCGACCACCTCGGCATCGACAATCTGCAGCGTGGCGCTGATCTTGCCCTTGCGGCCGTCTTCGTAGGTCACTTCGGTCTCGATATATTGCTCGCTCTTGCCGGAATAGAGCGCCTCGATCAGCTCGGCATATTTGTCGGCCACCACCACCCGGCGCACCTTGCGGGTGCGGGTCATCTCGCCATCGTCGGCGTCAAGCTCCTTGTGCAGCACCAGGAAGCGGTGGATCTGGCAGCCCGAGAGCATGTCGTCCTGCGCCACGGAGCGGTTCACCTCCTCCACATGGGCCTTGATGGTCTTGAGCACTTCGGGATGGCCGGCAAGCTCCTGATAGGAGGCATAGGCGATATTGTTGCGCTCGGCCCAGTTGCCCACCGCGGTGAGGTCGATATTGATGAAGGCGGTGCACATCTCGCGCCCGTCGCCGAACACCACCGCCTCGAGGATGTCGGGGTAGAACTTGAGCTTGTTCTCCACATATTTCGGCGCAAACAGGCTGCCATCGGCCATCTTGCCCACATCCTTGGCCCGGTCGATGATGCGCAGGTGGCCGGTGCCTTCCTCGAAGAAGCCGGCATCGCCCGTGGCCACCCAGCCCTCGGCGTCCTTGGTCGAGGCGGTGCTTTCCGGGTTCTGGTAATATTCGACGAAGACGCCGGGCGAGCGGTAGAAGATCTCGCCATTGTCGGCGATTTTCACCTCGACCCCCGGCGCCGGCACCCCCACCGTATCCGGGCGCACCTCGCCATCGGGCTGGATGGTGATGAACACGGTCGCCTCGGTCTGGCCGTAGAGCTGCTTGAGGTTGATCCCCAGCGAGCGGTAGAATTCGAAGATCTCCGGCCCGATCGCCTCGCCCGCCGTATAGCCGATGCGCACGCGGCTGAAGCCGAGCGTGTTCTTGAGCGGGCCGTAGATGAGCAGTTCGCCCAGCCGGTAGCGCAGCCGGTCCAGGGCGCCGACCGGCCGGCCGTCGAGGATCGCCGGGCCGACCTTTTTGGCGAGGTCCATGTAGTGGCGAAACAGCCATTTCTTGAACTTCCCGGCATCTTCCATGCGGATCATCACGCCGGTCAGCTGGGTCTCGAAGACCCGCGGCGGGGCGAAGTAATAGGTGGGGCCGATCTCGCGCAGATCGGTCATCATCGTGTCCTGGCTTTCCGGGCAGTTGACGCAGAAGCCGCACCAATAGGCCTGCCCGACCGAAAAGATGAAGTCCCCCACCCAGGCCATGGGCAGATAGGCGAGGATGTCTTCCTTCTCGGTCAGGTTGTCGAACTCGGCGGAGTTCTTCGAGCTTTCGATGATGTTGCGGTTCGACAGCACCACGCCCTTGGGCTTGCCGGTGGTGCCGGATGTGTAGAGCATGACGCAGGTGGAATCGAGCGTGAGTTCGCCGCGGCGCTTCTCCAGCTCCCTCTCCACGCGCTCATGGGCGACGCGTCCCTCTTCCTGCACCGTGTGATACCAGTGCAGATGCGTGTGGTCGTATTTGCGCATCCCGCGCTTGTCGTAATAGATCACATGCTCGATATGGTGCACGCGCTCCTGCACCTCGATCACCTTGTCCACCTGCTCCTGGTCGCCGCAGATGACGAAGCGGGCATGGCAATGGTCGAGCACATAGGCCATCTCTTCGGCCACCGCGTCCTGATAGAGCGGGACCGGCACCGCCCCGCACATCTGCGCGGCCACCATGGCCCAGTAATGGGCCGGGCGGTTGCGGCCGATGATCGCCACATGGTCGCCGCGCTCGATCCCGAGGATCAACAGCCCCAGCGCCAGATTGGTGATCTCCTCGCGCGCTTCGGCCCAGCTCCATTGCTGCCAGATGCCGAATTCCTTTTCGCGATAGGCCGGCCGGTCGGCAAATCTCTTCGCATTGCGCTCCAGAAGCGCCGGTATAGAGGGCGGCAGCCCCTTGTCCGCGTTTGCTGCGTCAGCCACGTCTTTTCCTCCCCACGCCGTCTGGCGCACCCGATCGCTTGAGCGATTCTCTTGAGTATCGCAAGCCGACTATATGCTTGTGCGGCAAAACTTGCCGCAGTTTTTCGCAATTCTAACGAATTGTTACAGCCGCGCCCGCCTCAGCGGGGCGCCACCGGGGGCTTTTCCCGGCCCGGAAGCGGTGGTAGCGATTGGCCGAGGAGGCATTCTTGGCGCAAAAGACCGACATCGCCGCCCTGACCCAGGCCGGGCTGAACCTGATCCAGCAGGCGCTGTCGATCTATGACAGCGATTTGCGGCTGGTGGTGGTCAACCGCCGCTTTCAGGAGATGTTCGCCCTGCCCGACAGGCTGGTGGCACCGGGCACGCCCTTTGCCGACACCATCCGCTACCTGGTGGAGCAGGGCGAATACGGTGCGGTGGCGGACCACGATGCCTTCGTGCAGGAAAAGGTGGATCAGGCGCTGGCCTTCGAGCCGCATTACATGGAGCGCACACGGGCCAACGGGCGGGTGATCTCGGTCGAGGGCAGCCCGCTGCCGCAGGGCGGCTGGGTCGCGGTCTATACCGACATCACCGGCATCAAGCGCCAGGAAGCCCTGCTCAGGGCGCGCTCCGAGGAACTCAGCGAGCAGGTACTGGCATATACCGAGGAGCTTGCCCGGGCCAACCGCACCCTCGCCGCCACCAATGCCGCGCTCGAGGAGACTTCGCGCCAGCTCGGCGAGATGGAGAGCCGCACCCGCCTGACCACCGAGATGATGCCGGCCCATATCGCCCGGCTCGACCCGGACCTGCGCTATACCTTTTCCAACCGCAAGCTCGCCAGCGTCATCCCCGGCCGGCCGGAAAACATCCTCGGCCTGCACGCGCGCGAGGCGCTGGGCGAGGAGGCGTTTTCGCGCATCCTTCCGTTTCTCGAGCGCGCCCTGGCGGGCGAGGCCAGCGTCACCGAGTTCAGCCACGACGCCACCGGGCGGCGCATCCGCGTGGCATTCACCCCGGACCAGGAGGAAGGCGGCGGGGCGGTGCGCGGGGTCTATATCCTGTCCATGGACATCACCGAAGAGGCCCAGGCGCGCGAGGCGCTGAACCAGACCCGCAAGCGCGAACTGGCCGCCCAGCTTACCTCGGGGCTGGCGCATGATTTCTCGAATCTGCTGACCATCATCCTCGGCCTGCAGGCGCGCCTGTCGCAGATGGAGCTGCCCGAGCGCGCCCGCGAACTCGTGGCCGCCACCACCGGCGCCGCGCGGCGGGGCGGGGTGCTGCTCGAGCGCATCGCCTCGGTCACGGGCCGGCGCGAGATGCAGCCCGAGCCCACCGACCTGGCCGCCCTGTTCGAAGACCTGCGCACCCTCGCCTCCCCCTCGCTGCCCGCCGGGGTCCGGCTCGAGATGCACCTCTCCCCCCTGCCGGAGCAGGTCATGCTCGACCCCGGCGCGCTGCAGGACATGGTGCTGAACCTGATCCTCAACGCCCGCGACGCCATCGGCGCCGGGCCGGGGCGGATCGCCATCGCGGTCAGCGCCCTGCGCGGCACCTGGCTGGAGATCACCGTCACCGATACCGGCCCGGGCTTTTCCGACGAGGCGCTGGAGCACGCGCTGGAGCCGTTCTTCTCGACCAAGGGCGGCGAGGGTACGGGGCTGGGGCTTTCGATGGTGTTCGACCAGACCAAGCTCGCCGGCGGCCAGATCCGGCTGGACAACCGCCCCGAGGGCGGCGCCCGGGTCACCTTGCGCCTGCCCCTGCGCCGCGCCGATGCCCAGCCCGCCCCGCGCCTGGTGCTGCTGGTCGAGGACAGCGACGAGATCCGCGAAAACGTGCGCGAAATGCTGATCGGCCTCGGCCATCAGGTGATCGAGGCGACCGGCGCGGAGGAGGCGCTGTTTCTGGCCGGGATCGACGGGATCGGGCTGATCCTCTCCGACATCAATCTCAAGGGCGGCATGTCGGGCGATGCGCTGCTTGAGCGCCTGCGCCGCGAGGGGGCACAGGCGCCGGCCTGCCTGATGACCTCGCTGCCCCCCGGCGACCGGCGCCGCGCCGATGCCGCCTTTCCCATCCTGCAGAAACCGTTTACGCAGGGCGAGCTTGCCGCCTTTCTCGCCCGGGAGCTGAGCGCATGAGCCGCCCTCTGATCGCCATCCTCGACGACGAGCCGCAGATCCGCCTGATGCTGGCCGACGCGCTGGAAGAGGCGGGGTTTCGCACCGTCTCCTTCGGCCGCGCCACCGAATTCGAGGCGGCGCTGAAAAGCGCGGCGCCGGATGTGTGCCTGGTGGACCTGGGCCTGCCGGATCGCGACGGGCTGACGCTGGTGCACCGGCTGGCGCTGGAAAGCGGGGCCTCGATCATCATCATCTCGGGCCGCGCCCAGGTGCAGGACCGGGTCACCGGGCTGGAGCTGGGTGCGGACGACTACATCATCAAGCCGTTCGAGCCCGCCGAGGTCGTGGCCCGGGTGCGCGCCCGCCTGCGCAAGGCCCGCCCCGCCGCGGATACGGCCAACACCGCCCATTTCAACGGCTGGACCGCCCATTTCGACCGCTATGTGCTCGAAGACAGCAACGGAAGGGAAACCGCCTTCAGCCATGCCGAAGGCGAGGTGCTGCGGCTGTTTCTCGAAGCGCCGCGGCGACTGATTTCGCGCCAGTACATGCAGGAGCGCCTGGGCGGGGCGGCGTCGGAGAGCTTCGACCGGGCGATGGATGTGCGCATCTCGCGCCTGCGCACCAAGCTCGGCGAAGACCCGAAGAATCCGCGCCTGATCAAGACCATCTACGGCGCCGGCTACATCTTTCTGGGTGAGGTGCGCTGGGGGTAGGCTTGCGGATCACGAAAAGGCCCGGCCATCCGGCCGGGCCTTGCAGTGCACTTCGAGCGATGATTTCAGAGCGCTTCCTCGATCCAGCTTTTCAGCATCGCCTTGGGCGCGGCGCCGACCTTGTTGGAGACGACTTCGCCGTTCTTGAACATGAACAGGGTCGGGATCCCGCGCACGCCGAACTGGGCCGGCGAATTCGGGTTCTCGTCCACGTTGACCTTGGCGATCTTGACCTTGCCCTCATATTCGGCGGCCAGCTCTTCCAGGGCCGGGCCGATCTGCTTGCAGGGGCCGCACCATTCGGCCCAGAAATCGACGATCACCGGGATATCGGAATTGCGCACTTCCTCGTCAAAGGTCGCGTCGGTAACAGCTACGGTGGCCATGGGGCACCTCCTTGGCATTGCGGTTTGGGGGCAACCTATGTAGCCGGGCCAGCGCCGTCAAGGAGCGGCGGGGCGGCGGCCAGCGCGGCGCGGGCGAGCGCGGGCGGGATCGGCATCAATTGTGCCTTTGTTGTCCAGAGGATAGCGCATTTCACCGCGTGTTCGGGGAAAATCTGTGCGATTGCCTCCATATACGCGCCCATTTGCCGCAGGATGCCGTCGGGCACCTGTTCGGGCGTTTGCGGCACCAGGGCGTTGGACTTGAAGTCGATGACGGTCACTTCGCGCTCGCCGACGATCAGCCGGTCGATGCTGCCGTGCAGGGGCAGGGGGCTGCCTTCCGGGCCGGGCGCGGGCAGGTGGGCTCGCAGATCGACCTCGGCCAGCGTGCCGGGGGCGAAGACATGGGCCAGCGCCGGGTCGGTGATGAGCCCGGCGGCCTCGGACAGGAGGGCGGCGCGGTCTTCGGCCCCGGCCTCGGCCAGCAGGGCGCGGGCGATGTCGGGCCAGTCGGCGCGCGGGTGGTCGGGCAGGACCTCGAGCAGCTTGTGCAGGTGGCGCCCACGCGTTTTGGCCGCTTCCTCGCCGAGCCCCGCGCCCTCGGGCGGGTCGTCGCCCTCACCAGCGGGGCGATCAGCATCGACAACTTCGTCGCCCGCACGACGCGCCCCCTGCGCGGCACCTACGACGAGGGGGAGATCCTGCTCCGCGGCGCCGTGCGCCTCGACCGCTGGCGGCCGGCGGACATCGACCTCGCGCTCACCGCCCGCGGGATCCCCCACCGCTCCCCCGGCGTCTACGCCGTGGAGCTGAACGCCGACCTCGAGCTGTACGGGGACGCGGACGCCCTCGCCCTCAAAGGGG
>JALWTH010000051.1 GCA_027082975.1 Paracoccaceae bacterium
TCGCGGGGGGTGTTTGCGGGGGCTGTTTTCCTCTTGACACCGGCACCGATTGGCCCGATAAGCGCGCTCTCCGGCAGGCTTGGGCCTGCGCGGAGCAAGCATGCGCAATACCGCCCGATGGGGCGGCGCTGTCCGAGGCGGGGGCCGGAACACGGGCGCCCGAAACACCGGCCGGGCCTGCCGAGAGGCGCGGGCAGGGCCGGGGCCGCAGGACGCGGGAAGAGAAGGAAGAGACGATGTTCGCGGTTCTCAAGACCGGAGGCAAGCAATACCGGGTTCAGCCCGGCGATGTGCTCCGGGTCGAAAAACTCGCCGCCAATCCCGGCGACAAGGTGCAGTTCAACGAAGTGCTGATGGTGGGTGCCACGGTGGGCACGCCGCTGGTCGAGGGCGCCGGCGTGCAGGCCGAGGTGATCGACCAGATCAAGGGCAAGAAGGTGATCCACTTCGTGCGTCGCCGCCGCAAGCATTCCTCCAAGCGCACCAGGGGCCACCGCCAGCAGCTGACCGTGGTGCGCATCACCGAGATCCTCGAGAGCGGCGCCGACAAGTCCGGCGTGATGGCCGCGATCGGCGCGGGCTCGGCCTCGGCCGCCGCCGTTGCCGCCGCCAAGCCGGCGAAGAAGACGCCGGCGAAGAAGGCCGCGCCGAAGAAAGAGGACAGGCCTGCCGAGGCCGCGCCCGAAGCCGCCGCCGGCAGCAAGCCCGCGAACCTGCTGACCGAAGCGCGTGGCGGCAAGCCCGACGACCTCAAGAAAATTTCCGGCGTCGGCCCCAAGCTCGAAAGCACCCTGCACGAGATCGGCGTCTTCCACTTCGACCAGATCGCCGAATGGGGACCGGAAGAGATCGCCTACATGGACGATCGCCTGTCCTTCAAGGGTCGCATCGAACGTGATAACTGGATTGAGCAGGCGAAGGAACTCGCCGCCGCGAAGGAGTAGGAAAGATGGCACACAAGAAAGCAGGCGGTTCCTCCCGTAACGGGCGCGACAGCGCCGGCCGGCGCCTTGGCGTCAAGAAATTCGGCGGCGAGCATGTGCTCCCCGGCAATATCATCATCCGCCAGCGCGGCACCAAATGCTGGCCGGGCCAGGGCGTGGGCATGGGCAAGGATCACACCATCTATGCCACCGTCGAGGGCCATGTGAAGTTTCACAAGGGCCTCAAGCGCCGCACCTTCATTTCGGTCCTCCCGGTAGCGGAGGCCGCCGAGTAGCCGAAAACCAAAGGGTCACGAATTTGGGGGTCGGCGCAGCAGCCGGCCCCTTTCGCTTTTCAGGGAGAGGCCGATTTCAACGAATTGTCAGCACTTGCGAGGCAAAAGGGGGCGAAATCCACCCGCCGCCTTCCCATATGCCGGTGAGGAGCGTTGAAAGCGGCTTTCGAGGAGGGAGCAATGCAGATCGACGAGATCGCCAGAGAGGACGGGGCCCGGCGCATCGAGGCGGAGCGCTTCGTGCTGCGCCCGCCGGAAATGGCAGATGCCGGGGCGATCGGCCTCTACATGGCCGATCCGCGCGTGGCCGAGGCCAGCGCCAATATCCCCCATCCGCTGCCGCCGGGCGCGGCCGAGGCGCTGATTCGCCGCGCCCTGGACCCGGAGGTGGGCGAACAGGTCTGGATCATGGATGGCGACGTGGAGGGCGGCAAGGGAGTCCTGGGGATGCTCAGCCTGACCAGGCTCGACCGCGACCAGTGCCAGCTTTCCTTCTGGGTGGCGCCGGCCTTCTGGAATGCGGGGCTCGCCAGCGAAGCGGTCAATGCCCTGATCCGCGCCAATCCACACGACAGCCACGAGATGTTTGCCGAGGTGTTCCAGGACAACCCGGCCTCGGCCCGGGTGCTGACCAATGCGGGCTTCCAGTATATCGGCGATGCCGAGGCCCATTCGCTGGCCCGCGGGGTGATGGTGCCGACTTGGACCTATATCCGCAAGATGGTCTGAGACGGGGCAGGGTACGGGTGCGAGCGCGAGGCGAGCGCCCCTCCGCCCTTGAGTCCGGCCCCGTCAGCCTTTATCGAATCCCGGAAAGGGGCCGCGCCATGAAGTTTCTCGACCTTGCCAAAGTCCATATCCGCTCGGGCAGCGGCGGGGCCGGACTCAAG
>JALWTH010000052.1 GCA_027082975.1 Paracoccaceae bacterium
CGTGATCGACTCGCTGGTGGAGCTTCCGGCGGTGATCGAGGACATCAACGCCCGGCTCGCGCGCGGCGAAAAACCCTGATTTCGCCCCGGCCTGCGCCGGGGCGACCCGCTTGGGCCAGCCCCCGGACCGCGCTATGACCGGGGGGCCAGCCCCCGGACCGCACCATGACCGGGGGGCCAGCCCCCCGGACCCCCCGGAGTATTTGTCGAAAGATGAAAGGCATGGATCTTGTTCGGGCCGCGCTCCGATCCGGCGTGAAATGCCGCGAATCCCCGCTTTGGTCTTGTCCTGTGCCGCTGCGGGGTACAATGTGCCGGAAGGGCGGGGCAGGGCCGGAACGGGCGAAACCGACGGAGGGCAGGCAATGGGCGGATGGGCGGAATTTGTCGGGGCCTTTTTCGTGTTTTTCGCTTCGCACCGGCTGCTGGCCATGCCCCGGATCAAGGCGCCGCTCAGCGCGCGTCTCGGGGCGGGGGGATTCAGCGCCCTCTATTCGGCCATTTCGGTGGTCGCGCTGGCCTGGATCATCCTTGCCGCCGGGCGCGCACCCTATGTGGAATTGTGGCAGTCGCGCCCGTGGATGAAGCACGTCACCCTGGCCCTCATGGCACTGGCCGCGCTGATTTTCGCGCTGGCGCTGGGGCGGCCCAATCCGCTCTCCTTCGGCGGGCTGCGCGATCGGCGCTTTGACCCGGCGCATCCGGGCCTGATCGGCTGGATGCGCCATCCGCTGCTGGCGGTGCTGGGGATATGGTCGCTGGCGCATATCCTGCCCAATGGCGATCTCGCCCATGTGCTGATGTTCGGTCAGTTCCTGGTCTTTGCCGTCATCGGCACCCGAATCATCGACCGGCGCAGGCAGCGGCAGATGGGGGCGGAGGAATGGCGGCGCCTGGCCGGGCTTGCCGCCGCCAGCCGCCGGCTGGAAGTCAGCCGGAGCGGGCTGATGCGCCTGCTGGCGGGGCTTGCGCTCTATGCGGCGCTGCTGTGGCTGCACCAGCCGGTGATCGGGGTCGATCCGCTCGGCTGAGGGCTTCGGGGGCGCGGCCCGCCGGCCGGCGGGAAAATCTTGCGCGCGGGCCTGCAGGTGGGCCCGCGGACGCAAGGATCTTCGAAATCTTCAACCAATATCGCCGGGAACATGCGGGCTGGGGAATATTTCCGGATTTTTCACCTTTCGCGACGCGGAAATTTTTTCTTCGAACCGGCCCGGGACTATTGACAGGTTGACGCATCCTATTCACCCTGCCTTGGCGCGGTCGGGGGAGATTCCGCCAGATGCAGGCGAAAGCGGCCGGCAAGCGGGGAGGGAGACCGCACGGGACACGAGGCTTGCACGGGAGGGGTTTGCACCGGAGGCCGGCAAACGAGGCCGGCGCGTCACCGCCCATCGGGCCTGCCAGCAACCCGCCGGGAACTGGCTGCTGCATCCCCCGCCAGAAAAGAGAGCGGCCGAAGCCGCGATACTGTTCCGTGAAGGACAACAAGGAGAGGAAAAGACATGAAATCAATTCTTTATTCAGGCGTCGCGCTGATCGCGCTTGCCGGGGGGGCCATGGCCGGCTGCCCGGCGATCACGGTCGCCGACATGCAGGGCGTGGCGCCCGGCGCCTATCCGCAGCAATACGAGAAGAGCGAATTCGAGGCCGCGGCCGGCTGCACGCTGGAAATCACCTCGCGTCCCGATGACGTGATCGCCAAGTATAACGGCATGATCCAGGGCAACCCGGAGCTGCCGCCGCTGGCCGAGCGCCTGCCGGAAGAGCCGCTGGTGGTGGTGCCCTACGAGTCGATCGGCCGCTATGGCGGCACGCTCGACATCATCTCCAACGCCACCGAGGCGGGCACTTCCGACATGATGTCGATCCGCCATGTGAACCTCGTGCGCTACTCGGACGACCTCGAGACCATCGTGCCCAACGTGGCCAAGGGCTGGAAGTGGAACGACGACTACACCGAGCTGACCTTCTACCTGCGCAAGGGCCACAAGTGGTCGGATGGCGAGCCGTTCACCTCGGCCGACATCAAGTTCTGGTATGACAACCTGGAGATGGACCCCAACATCTTCTCCAAGCCCAAGGATTACGTCCTGGTCGGCGGCGAGCGGATGACGGTCGAGACCCCGGATCCCTACACCGTGGTCTTCAAGCTGCCCGCGCCCAAGCCGGGCCTGCTCAGCCACTTCGCCAACCACTACGCGCAGGCCTTCCAGCCCAAGCACCTGCTGGGCCGGTTCCACCCGGATGTGAACCCGAACGCCGATGCCGAGGCCCAGGCGCTGGGCTTTGAAAACGGCTATGCGGTGATCAAGGCCTATTACGGCAATTCCGACTGGATGGACACCGCCACCCCGATGCTCAACAGCCCGGACAAGGTGGCGAACATGCCCTTTGCCGCCGCGCCGACGCTGGAGAGCCATATCGTGATCCGCGAGAGCACCGAGGGACGGCATTTCGTGCCCAACCCGTATTACTTCAAGGTGGACACGGCCGGCAACCAGCTGCCCTATGTGGACGAGCAGGACGAGACCTTCGTCACCGAGACGGAAGTGCGGGTGCTCAAGCTGATCAACGGCGAGGTCGATTACAAGACCCAGTCGCTGCAGCTCGACATGGCGCCGATCCTGCTGGAAAACCAGGAAAAGGGCGACTTTACCGTCTGGCTTGAGCCGAAAATCTCGTTCCCGACCTTCAGCTTCAACGTGACCGACGAAGACCTCGAGAAGCGCGAGCTGTTCAACAACCTCGCCTTCCGCGAAGCGATGTCGGTCGCCATCAACCGCGACGAGATCAACGAGGTCGCCTATTTCGGCCTCGGCCAGGTGCAGCAATACGTGGCCTTCTCGCCCACCCCGGGCTTCATCGGCGACGACCTGCTGCAATACAAGACCGAGTACGACCCGGACGGCGCCAGGGCGACTCTGGACGGGATCGGCTTCACCGACCGCGACGGCGACGGCTGGCGCGACCTGCCCTCGGGCAAGCCGCTGGTGCTCAACGTCCAGTTCGCCACCCAGGGCATGTCCGCCAAGGTGGCCGAGATGGTCGCGCAATACTGGGCCGATGTGGGCGTGAAGACGACGGTGAAGGAAATCACCGCCGACGAATACCGCTCGGCGCAGTCGGCCAACTCGCTCGACGTGGGCGCCTGGGAGAAAAGCCAGCCGCTGGCCGTCATCCTCGGCAACAACGAGCTGTTCGTGCCGCCCTTCGAGAACTACTTCGCCCACCGCACCGGGATGCTCTGGGGCGAGTATATCGACAGCGACGGCGCCCAGGGCGTGAAGCCGCCGGAATGGGTCTATGACTCGATGGCCGATATCGCCGCCTTCCAGTCGGCCACGCCCGGCTCCGAGGAGCAGGCCGAGATCGGCCGGCGCATGGTGGAGCGGATGACCAAGCAGATGCTGTTCATCGGCACCGTCAAGGCGGTCTCGCCGGTCTTCCACCGCAATGTTCTGAAGAACGTGCCGGAGTTCAAGACCGCGTCCTACGATTACTACTGGGCCTACCCCTACCGGGGCGACCAGTGGTGGCTGGACGAATAAGCCGGGACGGCTGATCCGACATTGCCGCGGGCGGGTCTCCACCGCCCGCGGTTTCCGGAAAACCGGAAAACTGGAAAACTGGAAAACCGGAAATCTGGAAAACCAGAAAACCGGAAAACCGGAAAACCGGAATACAAAACACAGGTCGCGGGACACACCCGGACATCCCAGGGGGGAAGCATGCTTCAATTCGCCAGATTCACTGCGACTCGCGCCGTGCTTGCGGTGCTGACGCTGCTGCTGGTCTCGTTCATCGTCTTTACCCTGATGGAGCTGGTGCCCGGCGATTGCGCCGAGCGCTACATCGCCTTCAAGAACACCCAGGGCGCGGTGATTACCGTGGCCGATATCGAGGCCGAGCGCATTCGCCTCGGGCTCGACAAGCCCTATCTGGAGCGCTGGGTGAAATGGGTCTGGGGCGCCTTTCAGGGCGATTTCGGTGACAGCTGCATCCTGCGCCTCAACATCGCCCAGCTTCTGGGCGACAAGTTCAAGATCAGCCTCGGCCTCAGCCTCGCCGCGCTGGTATTCGCCTATCTGATCGCGATTCCCGTGGGCATCTACGCGGCGGTGTCGAAAAACCGCGTGGTCAACAACATCCTGCGCCTGGTCTCCTATCTGGGCCTGGCGCTTCCGAATTTCCTGCTGGCGCTGATCATCATGCTGTTTGCCACGGTCTATTTCCACAATTCGCTTACCGGTCTGTTTTCCAAGGAGTTCCGCGACGCGGCTTGGTCCTGGGCCAAGCTGGTCGATTTCCTCAAGCACGCCTGGCTGCCGGTCTTCATCCTCGGCTGGTCGGCCACGGCCTTCGCGATCCAGACCGTGCGCGCGCTGATGAGCGACGAGATCGGCAAGCTCTACGTCACCGCCGCCGAGGCGCGCGGGGTCTCGGGCCGCCGGCTGCTGATGCGCTACCCGGCGCGTCACGCCCTGGCGCCGATCATCAACAGCCTGGGCTTCGACCTCAACCGCATCTTCAACGAACTGCCGGTGGTGGCGCTGATCCTGACCCTCACCGAAGCGGGCAGCCTGCTGATCGACGCGCTGGCGAAATCCAACGACCAGCAGCTTGCCGGCGCGATCATCTTCCTGCTCACGGGCTCCATCGTCGCCATGAACTTCATCACCGATATCCTGCTGGCCATCATGGACCCGCGGGTGCGCAAGTCGATCCTGAGGTAACGCCATGACCGACCAGACCGCCGCCCCCGGCCCCCTCTCCGAAGCCGATCAGAAGGCCAAGGAAGCCTATTTCACCGCTTCCCAGCGCCAGTTGATCTGGCAGCGCTTCAAGAAGAACAAGTCGGCGCTGTTCGGCGCCTGGGTGCTGATCGTGCTGATCCTGTCGGGCATCTTCTCGCCCTTCCTCACCCCCTATGACCCGACCATCGCCGGGCGCGACAAGGAATACATGAACGGCGCCCCGGAGATCCCGCGCTTTTGCGACGAAAACGGCTGCTCGCTCAGGCCCTTCGTCTATACCACCGTGCGCGAACGCTCGATCAAGACCAATTTCCGCTGGGTGACCGAGGTCAAGACCGGGCTCGAAGACCGCCGCTACCTGCAATTCTTCGTCGAGGGCAGCCCCTACAAGCTCTTCGGCATGACCTTCAACACCCACCTGTTCGGGGTGGACAAGGGGCAGATTCATCTCTTCGGCACCGACTCCACCGGCAAGGACATCTTTTCGCGCACCTTCGCCGCCATCAATACCTCCATGGCCGTGGGCACGATCGGCGTGTTCATCGCCTTTGTCCTGGCGCTGATCATCGGCGGGGTGTCGGGCTATTACGGCGGCTGGATCGACTCGGTCCTGCAGATGCTCACCGACACGATCCGCACCGTGCCGGCGATCCCGCTGTTCATGGCGCTGGCGGCCTTCATCCCCGATACCTGGTCGGCGGAGATGCGCTTCTTCTTCATCTCGATCATCCTCGGCTTCATCGGCTGGCCGACCCTGGCGCGCCGGGTGCGCACCCACCTTCTGACCGAGCGCAATCAGGAATACGTGCTCGCCGCCCAGCTCTGCGGCGCTTCGGCCGGTCATATCATCCGCCGCCACCTGCTGCCGAGCTTCACCAGCTACATCATCGTCGATCTGGTGATCTCCTTTCCCTACATGGTGCTGAGCGAAACCGCGCTTTCCTTCATCGGGCTGGGGCTCAAGGACCCGGTCAACAGCCTCGGCGTGATGCTGCAGAACGTGACCAGCGCCGACGTGCTGCTGAACTACCAGTGGTATTTCATCCCGGTGATCTTCTTCATCGTGCTGGTGCTGGCCTTTGTCTTTGTCGGCGACGGCCTGCGCGATGCCGCCGACCCCTATTCGGATAGCAAGAAATGACGCGACTTCTGGACGTAGAAAATCTGACCCTCCAGTTCGATACCGACGAGGGGCGGATAACCGCGGTGGACGATGTGTCCTTCACCCTCGAGCAGGGCGAGGTGATGGGGCTGGTGGGCGAATCGGGCTCGGGCAAGTCGGTCACCGCCAAGTCGCTGATGCGGCTCAATGCCGCCAATGCCCATTATTCGGACGAAACCCGCGTGACCCTGCATCTCGAAGACGGGCCGGTGGACGTGATGGCGCTCAAGGGCGCGCGCGCGCTTCAGGTGGTGCGCGGCGGCGCGATCTCGATGATCTTTCAGGAGCCCATGGCGAGCTTCGCCCCGGCGATTACCATTGGCGATCAGATGGTGGAGCAGCTCCTGATCCATACCGACATGAGCAAGGCCCGGGCGCGCGAAGTCTCGATCGAGATGCTCGAGCGCGTGGGCATCGCCGATGCGGCGCAGCGCTTCGGCCAATATGCCTTCGAGCTTTCCGGGGGGATGCGACAGCGGGCGATGATCGCCATGGCGCTCTCGACCAGGCCCAAGCTGCTGATCGCCGACGAGCCCACCACGGCGCTCGACGTGACCATCCAGGCCCAGGTGATCGACCTGATGAAGGACCTCGTGAAAGAGTTTCACATGGGCATCATCTTCATCACCCACGACCTCGGCGTCATTGCCCAGACCGCCGACAAGATCGCGGTGATGTATCTCGGCCGCCTGATCGAGCAGGGGCCGGTGCGCGAGGTGATCCGCAATCCGGGCCACCCCTATACCCGCGGCCTGATCGCGGCACTCCCGGACCTCGAAGACCTCGACAAGCCGCTGACCCCGGTGCCTGGCGATATCCCCTCGCCGCTGGAGCGGCCCACGGGCTGCGTCTTTCACACCCGCTGCACCGAGAAGGTCGGCGATATCTGCGCGCGCGAAGTGCCGCGATTTACCGATGTGACCGCCGGCCACCGCGCCGCCTGCCATATCTACGGCCAGCAGGGAGGGGGCAAATGAGCGACGATATCCTGATCCGGGCCCGCGACCTCTCGGTGCATTTCCCGCTGGCGCGCACCAGCCTGTTCGGCGAGCGCCCGGTGGTCAAGGCGGTGGAGGGGGTGAACCTCGACATCGCGCGCGGCAACTTCTTCGGCCTCGTCGGCGAGAGCGGCTCGGGCAAGACCACGCTCGGGCGCGCCTGCCTCAAGGCGGTGCCGATCAGCCGCGGCACGGTGCGCTATCGCGACGAGGAAGTGGAATACGACCTGACCGAGATCGGCAAGGAAGAGATCCGCGACTACCGCAGGCGCTCCCAGCTGATCTTTCAGGACCCATATGCCGCACTCAGCCCGCGCATGACCGTGCGCGACATCATCGCCGAGCCGCTCGAGGTGATGGGGCTCACGAAAAGCCGCGAGGAGACCGACGAGCGCGTGCGCGAAATCGCCGCCCGCTGCCGGCTCAATCTCGAACACCTGCGCCGCTTCCCGCACGCCTTTTCCGGCGGCCAGCGCCAGCGCATCTCGATCGCCCGCGCGCTGGTCTCCCAGCCCCGCTTCGTGGTCGCCGACGAGAGCGTGGCGGCGCTGGACGTGTCGATCCAGGCCGATGTGCTGAACCTCCTGAAAGACATCCAGCAGGAGATGGGCCTCACCTTCCTGTTCATCAGCCACGACCTTTCTGTGGTGGCCCATGTCTGCGATCATGTGGCGGTGATGTATCTGGGCCGGCTGGTGGAAAGCGCGCCGACGCGCGAGCTATTCGCCGCCCCGCGCCACCCCTATACCAAGGCGCTGCTGAGCGCGATCCCCTCGCTCGACCCGGATGACGACCGGGTGGCGCAGAAGCTCGAAGGCGAGATCCCCTCGCCCACCAACCCGCCGCCGGGCTGCAAGTTCCAGACCCGCTGCCCCTTTGCCACCGATATCTGCCGCCGCGAAGAGCCGAAGCTGGTGCATTCGAGCTCCGAACATGAAGTGGCCTGCCACCGCTGGGAAGAGCTGATGGAATAAAGGCGCGTCCGCCCCTCGCCGCCCCCGCCCCCATCGTCACGCCCGGGCGCCATGGCGAAGGAGCGATTTCCGCCCAAATGCTTAACCGGGTGGGTGCACTGCGGTGAACAGACAGAAGCCGCACGGGACATCTTCCCGAGAACCGCCCCCGAACGCCTGATCCGGGACCGCGCATGCCCGCACAGGACCGGCCATCTCGCACGACACCCACCGCGCGCAATCCGGGCCGCCGCGCGCCCGATTTTTCTGCGAAAAATCGTAGCCGCGAAAGGTTAGGCTCAGGACCCATCAATCCCGCGCTCACAACGGCGCAGGCGCGAAATATCAGGGGTTTTTTGCCCGCCGGACAGGGTGGGCCCCCTTTCCAAGGGCAAAAGGCCCCTGAGATGAAGCGCCTGCACCGCCCGCAGGGCTCAGGCGGATTTGCTCCTTGAATGCGTTGCAAGACTTTGAAATAGCGTCACTATTCCTGCGGTCTTGCGCCTGTTCAGGAAGCAAATCTGCCGGACTGTGAACGTGGGATTGATGGGTCCTGAGCCTAAGATTCCGTCAACCCGGCAAGAACATCCCGAACCGGGCAGGCGGCTGTGGCCGGATTTCCCCGAGAACGGTCAGACAGGCCCGCCCCCGCACCACCGC